>DAINBS010000013.1:0-20813 GCA_036732805.1 Gemmatimonadales bacterium
GCCTGAGGAGGTCCCGCCTCAGGGCAAGCGGGTCGTCGCCCGGCAGCCCCCGCACGCGCTGTGTCAGGGCTCGGAAGAGCTTCCGGAGCACCACGTACACCTCCCGATGTTGTGCCGAGGGCCGGCACTGCTGTGTCTCGTCCAGTTGCACGAACGAGGCGCTAAGCTCACCCAGCGTCCATTCGCGGCCGGCCTCGCGAGACCACACCCACGCCGCATGGATCGCGGCGCCCAGCGCGGCACCCTCGCCCCGCACCGGCACCGTTTCCACCGCAAACACGTCCGCCACCGCCTGCCGCCACGCCGGGGAGTTGGCGAGCCCGCCCGTGAGCCGGATCTCGCGCGCCTCGATGGGCAGTCGGCTGCACCCCGCCTGGAGATTGAGCACGAGGCCCTCGAGCACCGCACGGCACAGGACCTCCGGCTCCGATGCGTCCAGCTCGAACCCGAAGGCCACCGGTCTCGCCAGTGGCAGGTCCGGCGTGCGCTCGCCCACGAACCACGGCACGAGGACCCGCCCGTCGTTCCCGGGCAGGGTCCGCTGGACCAGCGCATCGAACGCGGCGTGGGTAAGGGCGAATCGCGTGCGCACCACTTCGTATGCGCCCGCCATGTTCGAGACGCACACCAGCGGCAGGTGATGGCCGGTGCTGTCGCGGAAGGCGGCGATCTCGCCGGACGGATCCACGAACGGCTCCGTGAGCACCGTGTAGGCCGTGCCGCTCGTGCCGAGGCTCACCGTGAGGACGCCTGGCGTCACGTTGCCGGTGCCGACGGCGCCGTACATGTTGTCGCCGCTTCCCGCATCCACGCGGCACGCGGGGGAGAGCCCGAAGCGCGCGGCGAGCGCCGGCGCGACGTTCCCGATGGTCCGGTCCGACGGGAGCACCAAGGGGAGCTTCCCCGGCAGGTCGGGATCGATCGCCTCGATCACCGGTTGCGACCACTGGCCCGTGGCGGGGTGCCACAGCGCCATGCCCGACGTGTCGCCCGGCTCCATGACCGCCACGCCGCCGTCCCGCCCGCCGGTGAGATGCCAGTTCACATAGTTGTGGGGCAGCAGCACCGTTCGCACACACGGGTAACGCTCGGGCTCGTGTCGCCGGAGGTGCAGGATCTTGGACGCCGTGTAGCCCGGCCGCTGGCTGTTGCCCACGGCCGCAAGCATCGCCTCGAGACCGCCCACTGCATCCGTGAGGATCCGGCATTCCTCGGCCGTCGAGACGTCGTTCCACAGCTTGGCGCGGGGGTGGGCGAGCCCGCCGTCGGCGTCCAGCGTCACCAGCCCGTGCTGCTGCCCGGAGACCGACAGGCAGCGGACCCGGTCCGCCGCGATCCCGGCCGGCCGCATCCGTGCGAGCAGCGCCTCCACAGCCTCGAGCCACATGAGGGGGTCGGCTTCCGACACCCCCTCGCCCAGGCCCGGCACCGCTCCCCCCACGGTGCCATACCGAGGGAGATCGTGATCGTAGTCCACGCGGTCCACGTGCCGGACCGTGCCGCTTGCGGGCTCGATGACCACGAGCTTGGCGCTTTGCGTGGAGACGTCGAGACCGGCGAAGAGGTCGCTCACAGGGGTCTGCCTGGCGGACAAGGAACTCAACCGTGAGCCGCGAACCGTGCAACGGCGCACGGCTCACGGCCAACGGCTAACGGCTCACGGCCGGCTACTCCGTTGCCGCCTTGCCTCCCTTCACGTACTTGTCGAACCACGCGATCATCCGTGCCACCACATCCATGACACTCTCGCGCGCGGCGTAGCCGTGCGCCTCGAATGGCAGCTGCACGTACTCGACCGTGGCCCCGAACCCCTTGAGGGCCGCGTACATCCGTTCCGACTGGATCGGGAAGGTGCCCGAGTTGTTGTCGGCCATGCCGTGGATGAGCAGGATCGGCTCGTTCACCTTGTCGGCGTACGAGAACGGCATCATGTCGAGGTAGACGTCCCGCGCCTGCCAGAACGTGCGCTGCTCGCTCTGGAATCCGAACGGCGTGAGCGTCCGGTTGTATGCGCCGCTGCGCGCCACGCCGGCCTTGAACAGGTCGGAGTGAGCGAGCAGGTTGGCGGTCGCGAACGCCCCGTAGCTGTGCCCGCCGACGCCGAAGTTGCCGTCGGCAATCCCGCGCGCCATCAGGTAGTCGATGGCGGCCTTGGCTCCCGCCACCGTCTGCTCGACGTAGGTGTTGTTGGCCGTGTCGCCGCCCACCACGGGCAGCGTGGGGTTGTCGAGCACCGCGTACCCCTGGGTGAGCAGGAACAGGTGCGACGATCCGCCGGGCAGCACGAACCGCTGGTCGCTCCCGCTCACCTGTCCCGCGGCGTCCGCCGACGCGAACTCGCGCGGGTAGATCCAGAAGATCACCGGGACCTTCTGCCCCTCGGTGTACCCGGCCGGGTAGTAGAGCGTGCCGGACAGGCCCACGCCGTCGGCCCGCTGATAGGTGACCAGCTCGCGGCGCACCGAGGCCAGCTCCGGCGCCGGGTTGTCGTGGCTGGTGAGCGGCTGTGGCGGGACCCGACCGCGGACGTCCGCCAGGAAGTAGTTCGGGGGCGTGGTGCTCGTCTCCCGCCGCGTCACGACCCGCCGCGCCCGTGCGTCCAGCACCTCGACGACGGTCTCGTAGGCGTCCGCGCCCGATTGCCACAGCCGTTCGATTCTCCGGTTCTCGAGCCGCAGGCGCGAAAGGAACGGCCGATCGCCCTCAGGCGACGCCCCCTGGCCGCGCAGGTAGATCCACCGCCCGTCGGGACTCTGCAGCAGCACCGTCTGGCCCGCCGAATCGGTCGTCATCACCGGCGAACCCGGGTCGCCATACCGGTCTTCCATGCTGCGGTCGAACACGATGCGCCAGGGGTCGGCCGGCCGGCTCGTGTTCACGGCCCAGACGCGCACGTGCCGCGTGATCCGGTCGAACTCGCTCACGAGCGCCAGGCCGTCCTGCCCCCACATCGTGCCGCCGTAACGGAATCCCAGGCGCCCCAGCTCGACCGGTGTCGTGAACGGCGCCGCGATGCCCACCATCCGGTCGCGGACCTCGGCCGGCCGGCGCGTGTTGCCGCCGTCCAGCGCCTCGACATAGACCACCGTGGCTTCCTCGCCGGGCCGCCACTCGAAGTTGCGCGGCCCCGTCCGCACCCCACCCACCGGCACGTTTTCGGCAAGCGGGATGCTGGCGACCGTGGCGGCCAGCCGCCCGTCGAGGGTCCAGACCTCGACCTCCTGCGGGAACGACCGCACCGAGACCTGGTACGAGAACGGGCGCTGCACGCGCTCGACGAGTAGATACTGGCCGCCGGGCGCCGGATCGGCGCCCAGGAAGATGCCCGGCGCGCCAACGGGCCGCGCCGTGCCCGAAGCGACGTCCACGAACGCGAGCTGGCTCGTGGCGTAGTGCTCGAACAGGGCCTCGTCGTGGGGCGACGACAGCAGATCCTGGAGCGTCGGCACGGGCGCCGCGCGCCCTTCGTTGCGCTGCACGATGGGACCGTCCGGCACGCGCGACTCGGGGGGCGGCGCGCCGCGACCCGCGGGCACCATCCGGCAGAGCAGTGCCTGCGAGTCGGGCATCCAGCGGCAGGGCTGGCCCAGCGTGGCGTTCAGCACCGGCGCCGTCAGCGCCCGCGCCGCTCCGGTGGCGGCGTCGGCCACCCACAGCGCGATGCCGTCGTCCGTCGTGTTCGTAAAGGCAACCCGCCGCCCGTCCGGCGACCACGAGAGGCCGCCCACGCTGGCCCCCTCCGGCAGGACAATCGCGCGGCTGTTGCCGGCCGTGTCCCGGAGCGTCAGGGCCATGATGCCGCGGGAGGCGGTGAACGGGCCGTTCGTGGCGGGATTGATCCGGAGCCCCGCCAACCGGAGCATGGGCTGCGAGAGATCGGCAATCGTCGGCAAGCCCTGCGGCTGGGCGAGCAGCAGGACGTTTCCATCCGGCGATGCCGACACGCCGGGGAGCGGTGGCGCGTCGAGAATGCGGCGCACGATGTCGGGCGGGGTGCGATACGGCTCCTGGGCCTCGGCAACCGGCGCCACCATGGCCAGCAGGGCGACGAACAGGGAGCGTGACGGCATGATGACCTCGGGGCTTGTGGCGTGACGTGGAGAACCTACCCGATGGCCCCGGAAGCGCCATGCTCGGGGGGACGCCACCCCACCCCCACCCCTGCCCCTCTGTCTCTACTCTCTGCCCCTCTGCCCCTCTTCTCTGCCTCTCTGGCCCTCTTCTCTGCCTCTCCAGTGACTCTCGTCACGTTTCCGCTGTCACCAAGCCCACAGCAACCCTCCGTATATTGGTGGGGTACAGGGGAGGCAGCACCATCCCCGGCATTCATTCGGAGGCAGCCATGTTCAGGAAGTTCGCAGCAGTTCTGTCCCTCGTAGGTGTCTTCGCCGCCTGCGGCGACTCGACCGGCCCCGAGGACTTCGACCCCGTGGTCGTGAACGGCAAGGCCGAGGCGGTGCTGAGTGCCTTCGATGGCAACGCGGCCCTCTCGGCGCTCGCCGTCCTCGGCCCGGCCATGCAGTTCTCGACGGCGGCGCCGGTGTTCAGCGTGGTGCCGTTCGACCCGACCGACGGGACGGCGGTGGCCGCGACCCGCATGCGTGAGCTCCGCGAGGTGCTGCCCAGCTTCGGCAGCAGCGGTTCGCTCGCCCTGTTCCCGGTGGACCTGCTCGGGACGACCCACGTCTACAACACCAACACCAACCAGTACGAGATTGACGCGAACGCGACCGGCGCTCCCGCCGATGGTGTCCGGTTCATCCTCTACGCCGTGGACCCGATCCTGTTCCAGGTGGTGGAGCCCCTCGATCCGATCGGCTACCTCGACCTGATCGACGTCTCCACCGCGTCGGAGGACGCGCTCCAGATCGTCGCGGTGGTCGGGAGCGTCACCTACCTGGACTACACGGCCAGCGTCGCCCAGGGCACGTCGTCGGCCACCATCGGCGCCGACGGCTTCCTGTCGAACGGCACCGACCAGGTGGACTTCAGCCTGACCCTCACCGCCAGCCTCTCGCAGGTCTCGCTGGACTACCAGCTGAGCACGGACGAGGGGTCGGTCCGCCTCGAGGCCCTGATGGGGTCGGATGACTCGATCGGCGCCACCCTGACGCTGGAGGGCGACGGCGACACGATCATCCTGGACATCACGATCACCCCCTCGACGGTGTCGGGGGAGATCGCGTACAATGGGGATGTCGTGGTGACCGTGGCCGGCACGCCGGAAAGCCCGACGTTCACGAAGCCGGACGGCACCCCGCTCACGCAGGCAGAGATCAATGCGCTCGAAGGGTTCGGTGAGATCGTCGGCAATCTGTTCGATGCCTTCGACAACCTCCTCTGGCCGGCCCTACTGGTCTTCGCGCTCGGCAACTAGGCTGCGCGCGATCGTCGTGGCCGGCGCGGTCGCACTCCTCGCGGGGTGCGACGCGCCGGCCCCGACGTTCGAACCCATCTTCCTCTCGGGACGCGCCGTCGAGCCGGACGGCGACTCCCTGTTCGCCGTCACCGCGCGCGACGCCGGAGCCCTGGTCGTCTACGACCGCACCGGCCGTCTGCGCGACACCCTCGGCCTTGGCATCCTGCGAAACCCGGACCACGTCCAGGTCATGGGCGATGCGTGGTACGTCTCCGACGTGGACGGAGGCCGGCCGGAGGTCGTCGTGCTGCATCGGGACGGGACCCTGGTCCGGCGCATCCCGCTTGACGGGATCGCCAGCCACGCCCACCAGTTCGCCGTGCTGCCGGACGGGGCTATCGTGGTGGAAGGCAACGCCGGCCGTCTCGTTGCCGTTCGCGGCGACAGTGTCTCCACGTTCGCCGTGGTCGAAGTCGCCAGGCGGCCGAGCCTGCTCCTCGGGGCGGGTGGCGGGGTCCTGCACGCGATTCCCGACCAGACCATCACACTCTACAACGCCTTCGGCAACATCCGCTGGCGGGTGGAATGGCCCTGGGCGGAGACGGCGTTCGTCAGCGGCATCGGCGAGGACTCCCGCGGCCGCATCCAGGTCATCGCCGGCGTCACCGCCGACAACACCTTCATCGCGTATTCGATGACGCCCGGCACCGGTGAGGTGGTGCGCTGGTCCGAGCCGCAAAGGGAAGGCTCCTTCGTGGCGGACCGGTTGGGGGAAGTGCGGGAGGCTACGGGGCGCTGGATGGGGCAGTAGGGCAGGAACGAGAAGAGGGGCAGAGGGGCAAAAGAAACGAGAAGAGGGGCAGAGGGGCAAAAGAAACGAGAAGAGGGGCAGAGGGGCAGAGAGAAGACCCTACTCTCTGCCCCTCTGCCCCTCTTCTCTATCAGTACTTGAGCCCCGCCTTCTCCGCGAACTGCTTCATCAGGGCTTCCTGTTCCGGAGAGAGCTGATCCGGGATCTTGACCTGCACTTCGACCAGCTGGTCTCCCCGCCGGCCGTTGTGCTCGATGCCCTGGCCGCGAATGCGGAAGCGGCGCCCCGGCTGCGTGCCGGGCGGCACCCGCAGCACCACCCGGCGGCCGTCCACGGTGCGCACCTTCACCCGGGTCCCGAAAACGGCCTGCGCCAGGTTGATCGGAACCGCGCAGAGGATATCCTGCCCCTCGCGCGACAGGAACCGGTCGGGCTCCACCGTAAGCGTCACCGTGATGTCGCCCACCGATCCGTCGCGTCCGCGCTGGCCCTGGCCGCGCACGCGCAGCTTGTGGCCCGACTCGACGCCGGCCGGAACCTCGATCATGAGCCGGCGCTCCACCTGAACTTCGCCGCGGCCCCCGCACCGGCCGCAGGGCTCGCTCGCGACCCGCCCGCGGGCCCGACAGGCCGGGCACGGACGCTTCACCGCGAACGCCCCCTGGCCGAACGCGATTTCCCCCCGGCCCTGGCACTCCGAACAGACGGTGATGGTCGCTCCCGGCGCGGCACCCGATCCGCCGCACGTCGGGCAGGCCTCCGTCACGGTGACCGTGACGGGCACACGCCCGCCGAGGGCCGCGATCCTGAACGGGACGGCCGCGGCCACCTCGATCGCCTCGGGCGCCTCGGCCCGCCGTCCCTTCCCGAAGATGGACGAGAACAGGTCGCCGAGGCCGCCGAACCCCTCGAAGCCCTTCGTGAAGTCGAAGTCCTCGGCGCGCGGCCGGGCCGGGCCCGCGCCACCGCCCGCCCGCGGAACGAACGCCCCGTACCTCCGCATGAGGTCGTAGTGCTTGCGCTTCTCCGGGTCGCTCAGGACCGAGTGGGCCTCGGAGATCTCCTTGAAGCGCTCGGCCGCCGATGCGTCATTGGGATTGGCATCTGGATGGTACTTCTTTGCGAGGCGACGGTAGGCCTTCTTGATGTCGTCGCCGCCCGCCTTCTCGTCGACTCCGAGCACCCGGTAGTAGTCGGTCGTCTTGGCCATGTCAGTCCGCGGGCGTGAACATCCGGACCTGGACGCGCGCCGGCCGGAGCAGCGTGCCGTTGAACCGGTAGCCCACCTGGAACACCGCGGCGACCGTGTGGTCCTTGGCCTCGTCGTCCGTGGGGATCGTCGTCACCGCTTCGTGCACCGCAGGGTCGAACGGGACGTCCACCGTGTTGATCACGACCATCCCCGCCGCGCCCAGTTCCCGCAGGAACTTGCGCTCCACGAGCTCGATCCCGGAAATGACATCGGCGGCAGCCGTGGCCTCCGGATCGAGATGCGCCACGCGACCGAGATCGTCCAGCTCCTCGATCAGCCGGCGGACGAGTTCCGCCTGGCTTCGGAGGCGGAGCTCGTCCCGCTCCCGCGCCGCCCGCTTGCGGAAGTTGTCGTAATCGGCGGCGAGCCGGAGGTAGCGGTCCTTGAGGTCGGCCAGTTCGGCTTCGAGCGCAGCCACCCGCTCGGGGGCTTCTGCCACCTCCACCGCCTCTGCCTCTGCGGAGTCTGCCGCGGCTGCCGCTTCCGCGGCTCCTGCCGCCCCGGCCACTTCCTCCACCGCTGCGGCTTCCGCCGCTTCTGCGGTTTCCGGCTTGTCTCGGTGTTTCTTCATCGCCCCTGCCGTTCGGTCCGGCCTGCCCTACGTCTCGCCCGTGCACCGGGTTACACGTCCGCGCAAATCTAACGACCGCCGCCGGGCTCGGGCGGCAGCAGTCGCCGCAGCAGGTCCAGCGCCGCCTGGGCCGCCCGCCCCCGGATTTCCGAGCGGTCCCCGGGAAACCCGATCCGCGCCGCCCGTTGCGCCGGCCCCCACGCCGCGCACAGCCAGACCGTGCCGACGGGCTTCTCGGCCGTCCCGCCGTCGGGTCCCGCGATCCCGGAGATCGCGACGGCCGCCTCCGCCCCGAACCGCCGCTGAGCACCCACCGCCATGGCCCGCACCACCGCCTCGCTCACGGCGCCGTGCTCGGCGATGGCCTCCGCCGGCACCCCCAGATCCCGGACCTTGATCGCGTCGTTGTACGCGATGAAGCCCCCCACGAACGCCGAGGACGCCCCCGGCACCGCCGTGAGGCGCGCCCCCACCAGTCCACCCGTGCAGGACTCGGCCACCGCGATCCGGCCTCCCGCCGCGCGGGCACGCGCGAGCACGACCGCCGCGAGGTCGGTGCCGTCCTCCCCATAGCAACGGTCACCCACGACCTCGTGCAGTCGCGCGGCGGCGCGCCCGAGCACCGCGTCCGCCTCGGCCACCGGCACCCGCCAGGCCGTGAGCCTCAGGTCCACCCCGTCGAACGAGGGCAGGTAGGCGAGCGTCGCCGGCAGCAGCTCGTCCTCCAACGGGCCCAGGAGATCCCCCAGCTGGGACTCGGGAATTCCGGTGGTGCGCAGCATGCGCGAGCGTATGACCCCGCCGGCGCCGCCCCGGGCTGAGAGCCGCGGCACGACCTCGTCGTCGGTGAGACCGCAGAACTCGTGCGGCACGCCCGGGAGCATCACCACCAGCCCCGGCCCGCCCTCGAGCCACAGCCCGGGCGCCGATCCCCGCGGGTTGGGGAGCGCGGTGGCACCCGCGGGGTGCTCGGCCTGCGTGCGGTTGGCCTCGGGCATCGCCCCCGAGCGTCCGAGCCGGTGCCAGCGGGCCTCGAGCCGCGCCAGGTACTCGGCATCCGTCACCAGCGGCACGCCGAACAGGTCCGCGACGACCTGTTTCGTGCGGTCGTCCCGCGTGGGTCCGAGCCCGCCGCTCGTCACGACGATGCCGGTGCGGGCGAGCCCCCCGGCAATGGCGTCGCGCATCAGCGGCGGCTCATCGGGGACGGAGGTCTTCCGGAGGACGCGCGCCCCGATGGCGGCGATCGCGCGGGCGAGGTAGGCGGCGTTCGTGTCGATCGTCTGACCGAGCACCAGCTCGGTCCCGATCGTCACGATCTCAAGATCCATCGCCGGAGCCGGCGTGCGCTCCGCGGAACAGGCCGCGATACCGGTACAGGTAGTGGCCGAGCGAGTACACCGTGAGCAGCACCGCGATGCCGAGCGTGATGGCCACCACCCACCCGTGTAGCCGGTCCCACAGCTCGCCCGCCCAGCCACGCCGCCAACCGCGCTCGGCGGCGAGATCCCGCCAGCCGAACCAGAGGATGGTGGCCCCGATGAACACGTCCTGGATGATGGTCTTGAGCTTGCCGGCCGCCGCCGCCGCGATCACCACGCCCCGTCCCTTGGCCCACGACCGCAGCAGGGTCATGAACAGCTCGCGTCCCATGAGCAGCACGAACACCCACAGCGGGAGACTGCCCCACCACGGGATCTCGTACTCGCGCATCCGGAAGTTCGTGATCCAGTAGATGGGGATCAGGGTGGCGAGCAGCAGCAGCTTGTCGGCCAGGGGATCGAGCAGGATCCCGAGGTCGGTGATCTCCTTTCGCGACCGGGCGAGCCTGCCTCTCATCATCCTGACGAAATCGAACGCCAGATGTCGGAGATCGCGGCGGCGAGGAACACCACGAACGCGACCAGCTTCGGCACGTAGCCCTGGATGAACGGCAGCAGGGCGATAACCGGCGCGAGCGCGATCCGCGCGATGGTCAGGATGTTGGGCAGGGTCCACACCGCCCCGCCCTCAGCTCAGCGACTTGAGGACGAGCTTCGCCACGGCCTTCAGGGTATCGAACACTCCGTCCCCGCTCACCGCGACCGATTCGAAGTACGGCGCGCGCTCGACCCAGCCTCCGTCCGCCTCGTAGACCAGCAGGTCGCCGGGATGGTACTGGTCCGGGACCTCGCGCTGCTTGGCGGTGTCCTCGACCGGCCAGCCGGGGTTCAGGTTGCTCTGCAGATCCTTGATGGGCGCGGCGTTGGGCAGGTCCCGCTTGTTGTACTGCACGACGAACGGGATCTTCGTGAGATCGTACCCGTACTGCGCCATGTTGTCGTACAGGTTCTGCATGGACTCGATGTTGGCTTCCATCCGCTCGATCTGGCTGTCCGCCACGAACACGATCCCGTCCACCCCCTTGAGGATGAGCTTGCGGGAGGCGTTGTAATACACCTGGCCCGGGACCGTGTACAGGTGGAAGCGCGTCTTGAAGCCGCGCACCGTGCCCAGGTCCACCGGCAGGAAGTCGAAGAACAGCGTCCGCTCCGTTTCCGTGGCGAGCGACACCATCTTCCCGCGCATGTCCGGCTGGACCTTGCCGTAGATGTGTTCGAGGTTGGTGGTCTTCCCGCCGAGGCCCGGCCCGTAGTACACGAGCTTGCAGTTGATCTCGCGCGAGGCGTAGTTGATCATCGACATGGGTGCGCGAGCCTCCCGTCAATCCCCGAACAGCTTGTCAATCTCGTCATCGGCACCCTCGAGGAACGGCCGGGCGGCCTGCTGGCCCGACGCGCCCCGCTGAAACATCTCGTCGAACACTCTGACCAGGTCCCCGACGGCCTGCCTGACCCGGAGCCGGACCAGCCCGACCGTCGTCCGCTGATCGAACAGGACCACCAGGATCACCCGGCGGGCGATGTCCGCGAGGTACATGGACTCTTTTTCACCCTGATGGAACAGCGAAGCGAACTCGGGCTCGCCGATCATCTTGGCGAGCTGGTCGTTCGCGCTGAAGTCGGCAGCCGTGAGCGACGCGAAGGCGGTCGGGTCGAACTGCAGCTGGTCGCCGGCGTGGGCGAGCAGCTGACCGGTCCGGTCCACCAACAGCGCGCACCGCGCGTTGGACTCGCGCAGCAGATCGTTCAGGTGCTCGGTGATGCGATGATGATCCTGCTCACCGAGCGACCAACTGCCGGCTCCCGTCATCGCCCCCCCGCGTCAGGCGAGTTTCGCTTCCATGCGACGCGCGATGGCTTCGGCGCGGCGTCGCAGCATCGGCTGGTGCTCCCACGCGATGTAGTCGCGCAGGAGGCGTACGGTCTCCACACTGGGATGCGCGCTCAGGTACCCGAGCGCCGACAGCCGCTTGAGCGGCCGGGTGGAGAACAGCGCGCGCCGGTACCGGTTGATCGAATGCTGGGCCAGGCCGAACCCGGCCACCAGGCCGAGCGCCAGCGCCACCAGCCCGACTTTCAGCCCCCTCCTCATGCCTCCCCCATCACCCGCCGTGCCGCCAGCGCCCGTGCGATCGTGACGCCGTCTGCGTACTCCAGCTCCCCGCCCATCGGCAGCCCCAGGGCGATCCGGGTCACCAGCACGCCATCCCCCTCGAGCACCCCACGCAGGAAGGTGGCGGTGACCTCCCCCTCCATGGAGGGATTCGTGGCGAGAATCACCTCCCGGACCCCGCTGCCGTTGGCGATCCGCGTGCGCAGGGCGCCGATCCGCAGATCGTCCGGCCCGATGCCGTCGAGCGGGGACAGGCGTCCCCCGAGCACGTGGTACCGCCCGCGGAACTCCCCGCTCCGCTCGATGGCCCCGATGTCCGACGCCTCCTCCACCACGCAGATCAGCGAGCCGTCCCGCCGCACGTCGGCGCACACCTCGCAGGGATCGCACTCCGACAGGTTCCCGCACGTCGAGCACGGGCGCACGCGCTCCCCTACGGCCTCGATGGCGCGCGCGAGCCTGGTGACCGCGGCGGCGGGCTGCTTGAGCAGGTGGTACGTCAGACGCGTAGCCGTCTTGCGGCCGATGCCTGGCAGTTTCGCGAGCTCCGCGGTGAGCTCCTCGATGACCGACACGGCGCCCTAGAGCGGCAGCTGGAACGGCAGCGGCAACCCCCCAGTGATCTTCCGCAGCTCCTCGCGGTACAGCTCCTCCGCCTTCCGCTGGGCATCGGCCACGGCCGCCAGCACCAGATCCTCGAGCATCTCGACGTCCCCATCGCGCGCCACGCTCGGGTCGATCTGCACCCGGCGAACCCGCCCCCGCCCATCCGCCGTCACGGTCACCATCCCCCCACCGGCCGACCCGGACACGGTCCGCTGGAGCAGCTCGGTCTGCATCTGCGTGAGCCGCCCCTGCACCTGTTGTCCGAGCTGGAGCAACTGCGAAAAGTCTGCCATGGACTCCGTTTCCGCTGTCCCAGCCGCCTCGAAGAGTTGCAAGCTACCGACGGCCCTAGGGGGCCGCAAGCTAATCGAGCAGCTCGAGGTCGAGTGCGTCCGCCATGGCATCAAGTGCTTGATCCTTCGCACGATAGGCCCTGAGGCGCTCCCCCCGATCCGCCCGTTGATCGAGCCGCTGCGGACCGCCTCCTCGATTGGCCGTTCCGGCCGCCTCGGAGCCGGTGGCCGGGATGTAGCGGACCCGCAACCCGGCGCCGAACACGGCCCGCAAACCGGCCTCCACTTCGCCGCGGCTGCGTTCGAGCCCTTCGCTGTGCACATCGGAGTCGGAGACCAGGAGGCGGACCTCCGATCCCTCCACGGTCGCCGGTGTCGCATGCTCGAGGGCCGCCGCGACGAGGGGACGGCGGCCGCGCACGGCCTCCACCACCTCGGCCCAGCGCGCCTGAAGGGCGGCGGCGTCCGGGGGTGGACCGGTGCCCGCGGCCGCCTTGCCGGGGGGCGGAGCGTCAGCGACCACCGCCGGGGTATCGCGCATGACCTGCGGTCGGGAGGTACGGCCGTCCCGCGCCGGCGGGGCGGGTGGGGTGGATCGAGGACCTCCCGGGTTGCGCGGCCCCGCGCCACCGCCCAGGGCCTCGAGCACCTCTTGCAGGTCCACGGTCCGGTCGAGCAACGCGTAGCGCAGCAGCAGGCTCTCGAGGTGAAGCCGCGCGTTGGCGGACCGCCGCAGCCCTCCCTCCGCTTCCTGGAGCAGGTGCAGCATGCGGAGCACGTCACCGGGCGCGAACTGGCCGGCCACCGCATCCACGGCCGCCCGGAGCGCGTCGGTCGTGTCGCCGGGCTCACTCCCGAGCACCCGCACCATGAGCGCGCGTAGCACGTCGCCCAGACCGTTCACGAACTCCGCCAGGTCGGCACCGGCCTCGACCAGCCGGGCCACGAACGGGAAGACGTCCCCCGGCCGCCGCTCGGCCACGAGGGTGAGCAGCTCGCCGTAGGTCTCATCGGGAATGAGACCCAGGGCTTCCCGTACGCGTTCGGCGGTCACGGCCCCGTCGCCGAAGGCCACGGCCTGGTCGAGCAGGGAGAGCGCGTCGCGCATCCCCCCGGCGGCCACCCGCGCGATAAGCTGGAGCGCCTCGTTCTCCGCGGGGAGGTTCTCCTGGGCTACGACATAGCGCAGCCGTTCCAGGATCGCCGAGGGGCCAATCCGCCGGAAGTCGAACCGCTGGACGCGCGAGAGCACCGGCGCCGCGGTGTTCGCGATCTTGTGCGGCTCCGTGGTGGCGAACACGAAGACGACGCGCGGCGGGGGCTCCTCGAGGATCTTCAGCAGGGCGTTCCACGCCTCGCGCGTGAGCATGTGCGCTTCGTCGATGATGTAGACCTTGTACCGGTCCGCCCCGCTCGCGGCATACATGGCCCGTTCGCGCAGCTCGCGGGCGTCGTCCACGCCGCGGTTGCTCGCGGCATCGATCTCGACGACGTCCAGGTTCGCCGCACCGGACCAGATCCGCCGGCACGAGTCGCAGGTGCCGCAGGGCTCGCCCTCGGGCACGTCCGCGGCGCCGCGGCGCTCGCAGTTGAGCGCCATCGCCAGCACGCGGGCGGCGGTCGTCTTCCCCACGCCGCGCGGTCCGGTCAGCAGATAGGCGTGACCGACGCGCCCCTTGGCGATCGCGCCGCGCAGCCCCGCCGCCACGTGCTCCTGGGCCACGAGGTCGGCAAAGCGGGTCGGGCGGTACTTGCGGGCGAGTGCGGTATGGGTCATGGCGGGTTGAAAAGTGCCCCAGGCTCCCCGGAGCGACGTCGAACATCGCTTAGCGCTGCTACCTGCACGGTCCTGACGCGGTTCGCGCGCCGCCGTCCTCCGGACCTGGGGCACGGGGAAGTTAGCCGGGCGAACGGCCGGGGACCACCCGTGGATGGGACGGGATAGGCGGGATAGGCGGGATAGGCGGGATGGTCGGGATGAACGGGATACCCGGGACGGGCAGGATTGGCTGACACATTCTGCATTCTGCAATCTGCATTCTGCGTTCCTATCGATTCCCCCCCGCTCGCCTCCACAACCCAGGCAGGAACAGCACGAGCAGCGTGTAGAACTCCAGGCGGCCGAGCAGCATGAGGGCCGACAGCACGAGCAGCGCCGGGTCGCCCAGGTGCCCATAGTTCGCCGTCGGGCCTACCGCGGCGAGGCCCGGGCCGACGCTCGACATGGCAGAGAGGGCCGCCGACGCCGCCGTCACCACGTCACTGCCAAGCGCCGCGAGCAGCGCGGTCCCAGCCGCGTGCGTCGCGACATACATGCCCAGGAACGCCAGCACGTTGAGGACGATCTCGTTGCGGATCGGCGTGCGGCCAAGGCGGGTCACGACCACCGCGCGTGGGTGCAGCGCCTTGCGGATCTCGCCGAACATGTGCTCGGTCACGACGGCGGCGCGGACGACCTTGAATCCGCCCCCCGTGGATCCCCCCATCGCCCCCACGAACATGACTCCGAGCAGCAGCACCTGCGCCACCGAGGGCCAGACCGCAAAGTCGGCGTTGGCGAAGCCCGTCGTGCTCTGGATGGACACCGTGCTGAAGACGGCATGCCGGAGCGTCTCCTCCGTCCAGCTGCCCTCCGCGAGCCCCAGCGCGACGAAGATGACGCCCGATACCCCCGCGGCGATGGCGAGGTACCAGCGCCACTCCGTGTCCCGGAACCACGCGTTCCAGCGACCCGTGAGCACCCGATAGTGGAGCGTGAAGTTCACCCCGCCCGCGAACATGAACAACACGGTGACCCACTGGATGGGCGCGGAGAACGCCCCGATGGACGCGGTGCGGGTGGAGAAGCCACCGGTGGCTAGCGTCGCCATGGCGTGGTTCACCGCATCGAACGGCGACATGCCGAGCGCGATGTACAGCAACCCGAGGGCCACGGTGAGGAGCGCGTACACGCCCCAGAGGAGCCGGGCGGTGGTCAGGATGCGCGGCGCCAGGCGGTCCACCGTGATGCCGGGGACCTCGGCCCGGAACAGCTGGGCACCACCCACCCCGAGGAGCGGCAGGATGGCGACGGCGAGCACGATGATCCCCATCCCGCCAATCCAGTGCGTGACGGACCGCCACAGCAGGATACTCGACGGCAGCGTCTCAATCACCGGGAACACGGTGGCCCCGGTGGTCGTGAACCCCGACGTGGATTCGAAGATCGCGGCGGCGACGGACGGCGCGACACCGGCGAAGAGGAACGGCAGGCTGCCCGCGAGCACCATCGCGACCCAACCCAGCCCCACGATCGCGACGCCCTCCCGCGCGTTGACTCCCTGGATGCGGGAGGTGGCGAGCCACCCGGCGGCGCCAAGCCCGCCCACGATACCGATCGACGCCAGCCAGGGGCCGGTGAGCCCCTCCCGGACACCAAACGGGAGGCACGGGAGCATGGACGCGGCAGTCGCAAGCAACAGCGCGCCCATGACCCGGGCGATGTCGCGCGGGTTCATGCGGGGAACAGCTGCGTGACGGGCTGCACGGCCTCCGGCAGGGCAAACACGATGGCCGCGTCGCCGACGCGCAGCGTGTCCCGACCCGTCGGGACGATGACGTGGCTGCCGCGCAGAATCGCCCCGACGATGGCGCCCGCCGGGAACTCGATGTCCGCCAGCGCACGCCCCACGAGCGGCGAGCCGGGGGTGACCGCGAGCGAGAGCACCTCGGCGTCGTTGGCCTGGAGCGTCGCGACCCGCTGCACGCTGCCCCGCCGCACGTAGCGCAGCAGCGCGCTGGCCGCGCTGAGCCGCGGGCTCACCGCCGCGTCCAGGCCGATCCGCCGCGCCAACGGCACGTAGTCGCTCTTGTTCACGAGGGTGATCACCTGCTTCGCCCCCGCGTGCTTCGCCACGAGCGACGCGATGATGTTCGTCTCGTCGTAGTCCGTGAAGGCGAGGAACGCGTCCATCCCCCCCACACCCTCCAGCTCGAGCAGCTCGACGTCCGTGACGCTGGCGTTCAGCACGAGCGTGTGGTCGAGCTTCTCGGCCAGCTCCTGGGCCCGGTCGCGGTCCTCGACGATGACCACGACGTCGAGCCCGTGCTGCTGGAGCAGCTGCGCCATGTAGTACGTCTCGACGCTGCCGCCCGCGATCATCACCCGCTGCGCCTTCTGGTGGCGATGCCCCGTGAGCTCGAGCGCCCGGGGGATCTCTCCGGCCGCGACGATCACGTAGAGGTGATCGCCGACGCGGATCTCGGTCGCGCCGGTTGGGATGATG
Organism: Gemmatimonadales bacterium; assembly: GCA_036732805.1. GTDB lineage: Bacteria > Gemmatimonadota > Gemmatimonadetes > Gemmatimonadales > GWC2-71-9 > JAOTWJ01. Next base: position 16,653 of record DAINBS010000013.1, read on the forward strand.
GTGTTCCCCTCCCGCTCGACCGCCACCGTGAGCAGGTGCCCCCCGCTCTCGGCGATGCCGACCTTCGCGAGCGGCCGCCCCGCGATGGGCGCCCCTTCGGCCACCCAGAGGCCGAGCAGCTGGACGGCCCCGCCCGCGAACACCACCACGTCCGACGCGGCCGTGGCCTGGAGCAGGCGGAACGCCTCGAGGGCAAGCTCCCGCTCCGGATTGATCAGCAGGTCCACGCCAAACGACCCGGGCTGGAGGGCCGAGCGCTCTTCGTAGAAGTCCGGGTTGGACACGCGCGCCACCTTCACCAGCCCCTCGCGGACGGGGGCGCTCATGCAGGTGACGAGGTTCACCTCGTCCACGCTGGTGACCGCGAGGAGCAGCCCCGCCTCGCGGATGCCGGCGCGCTCGAGCGCCGCCGGGCTCGCACCGCTCCCTTCGATCACGGCGACGTCGAGATGGCTCTCGACGTAGTCCAGGCGCTCCGGGGCCACGTCCACCACGACGACGTCGTGCGCCTCCTTCGCCAACCGGTCCGCCACGTGGTAGCCGACCTCGCCCGCCCCGACGATGATCACGCGCATGAGGCTATCACCCGCTCCGCGCGTGCGTGAGCACGCTGTGGATGGCATCGTCCTTCCCGGCCACGATCGCCACATCCGAGTCGCGCAGCAGCCGGTCGGGGTCCGGCACCACTTCGAACGAGCCGGTCAGCACGTCATGCAGCGCAACCACCTGGATCCCGTGCGCCGCCGGCAGGGCCAGCTCGCGCAGCGACTTGCCCAGCCACCCGTCCGGGATGGCCAACTCCTGGATCGAGAGGCCCGGCGCGATCGGGATGTACTCGAGCACGCTCTTCGACGTGATGCGGTGCGCCAGCCGGTCCGCCACCTCCCGCTCCGGAAACACCGTCTCCCGAACGTCGAACGCCTCCAGCGCACGCGCCGCCTCGGGGCTCCCGACCTTCACGTAGATGTCCTTCACCCCGAGGTCCCGCAGCGCCAGCGTCGCGAGGATGCTCGTGGCGAGATCCTGGCCCGTGGAGATGATCGCCGCGTCCGCCCCGGCCGCGCCGACCTGTTTCAGCAGCACCCGGTCGGTGGCGTCACCGACCACGGCCACCGTCACCTTGTCGTGGAACTGGTCCGCGAGCTGCGGGCTGCGTTCGATGGCGATCACGTCGTACCCCTGCGCGTAGAGCGCCTGGGCCACCCAGCCCCCGAAGTGCCCCAAGCCCACCACCACGAAACGCTGCATAGTGTCCCTCTCCCGCCGTCAGCCGACGGCGACCTCTTCATACGCGTAGCGGTAGGCGACGCGCCGCTCACCGGCCACGGCCATCGCCGCCGCAAGGCTCAGCGGGCCGACCCGGCCGACGAACATGAGCCCCGTGATCACCAGCCGTCCCACCGGGGACAGCTCGGCCGTCTTCCCCATGGACAGGCCCACCGTGCCGAACGCGCTGTGCGCCTCGAAGACCAGTTGCGCGAAATGCTCGCGGTGGCCCGCCAGGCCGCCGGACTCCGTGAGCAGCAGCAGCGCGATCGCGAACGCCAGCAGCGCCATGGCGCCGACGACCAGGCCCGCAGCCGTGTGGACCGCGTCACCGTGCACGCTCCTGCCCCATGCCGACACCTCCCGCTGACCCCGGAGGCGCGTGAGCAGCAGCAGGGTCAGCAACGCCACCGTCGTGACCTTCACCCCGCCCGCCGTCCCTCCGGGCCCACCGCCTATGACCATCAGCCCAACCGTGAGGGCCATGGAAGGATCGGTGACCTGGTTGTAGTCCACGGTATTGAAGCCGGCGGTGCGCGGGGTGATCGCCATGAAGAGCGCGTTCGCCGCCCGGTCCACCGACCCCAGCGCGCCGAGGGTGTTGTGTGCCTCGAACGCGTAGAACGCGGCCGCGGCGCTGGCGATCAGGATGCCGGTCGTGACCAGCACCAGCCGGCTGTGCGTGGACAGGCGGCGGACGCGGCGCCGCAGGAATCGGTCACGCACCTCCTCCAGCACGAGGAATCCCACGCCGCCCAGCACGATCAGCGCGGCGGCGACCAGCACCACCGGGGGAGACTCGCGGAAGCCAACGAGCGAATCGCTGAACGTGGAGAAGCCGGCATTGCAGAACGCCGACACGGCGTGAAACGCTGCATGCCAGACCGCGGCGCCCGCGCCCAGTTCGCCGCGCCAGAGCACCCAGAGCAGGACCGCGCCCCCCATCTCGATGGAAAACGTGAGGACGATGACCGCCCGCAGCAGCGCGCGCGGATCGCCCAGCCGGCCGGCGACACCGGCGCCGGCCGCCGTCTCCACGTGGAGGGCGCTCCGGCGGCCCAGCATCCGGATGATCAGGGTCGTGAACGTCAGGAGCCCGAGCCCGCCGGCCTGGATGAGCAGGAGGATCCACAGCTGACCCCAGCGGGTGAAGTACGTCGCGGTATCGACGACGATCAGTCCGGTCACGCAGACGGCGCTCGCCGCCGTGAACAGCGCATCGACGAAGCCGAGGCGTGGCCCGGCATAGAGGCCCGGCAGCACGAGGAGTCCTACGGTGCCGACGCCGATGAGTCCGGCGAAGGAGAGCACGAAGAGCTGCACGCCCGAGAGGCGCGCCCACAGGCCCCGCCGGAGCCGCACCGGACTGTGGGAGCCGGCTGGATCGAAGCGCATGCGTCAGGCGAGCGCGCGGGCGATGATGCCGCCTGCCCGCGCCGCCTGCTCAGGCGTGACGTCGAGGTGCGTTACCGCGCGCAGCCTGGACGGCCCGAAGGGGGCCACCAGCACCCCGGCGTCGGCCAGTCGCGGAATGGCTTCGCCGGCGGTCAGCTGCCGCAGGTCGATCATCACGATGTTCGTCGCCGGGGGCCGGACGGCGAGCGCGGGGTGGCCGCGGAGCGCCGCCGCCAGCGCCTGCGCCGCCGCGTGGTCGTCCGCCAGCCGCGACAGCAGGTGGTCCAGCGCGTACAGACACGCGGCCGTCAGCACGCCGGACTGGCGCATGCCCCCGCCCAGGCGCTTCCGCACCACGTGCGCCTCGGCCATGGCGTCCCGCGCGCCGGCGAGGCACGAACCCACGGGGCACCCGAGCCCCTTGCTGAAGCTCACCATCACCGTCGTGGCCAGGCGGCCGAGCGCGGCTGGCTCGACGCCCAGAGCGGCGGCGGCATTCCACAGGCGCGCGCCGTCCAGGTGCAGCGGCAGTCCGTGCCGGTCGGCGAGCCCGCGAACGCCGCGGAGCACCTCCACCGGCGTCACCGTGCCGCCGGCCGAGTTGTGCGTGTTCTCAACCGCGATCCCGCCGGTGCGCGGCGTGTGGGGCGACGGCGGCCGCAGGCCCTGCTCCACCAATGCCGCCGTGAGCACGCCGTCCGGGGCGCTCACCAGGCGCGGCTGCACCCCCCAGAGGGCGGCCAGCCCCCCCATCTCGTAGTGGAACAGATGCGCGCCGGCCTCGAGCACCAGTTCCCGGCCGCGCGGCACCGAGACGGCGATCCCCGTCTGGTTGGCCTGCGTCCCCGAGGGGAAGAACAGCGCGGCCTCGTGCCCCAACAGCTCCGCGACGCGCGCCTCCAGCCGCCGGGTGGTGGGATCGCCGTCGAGGACGTCGTCGCCCACCTCGGCCTCGGCCATGGCACGGCGCATGGCCGGCGAGGGCCGGGTGACCGTGTCGCTGCGGAGATCGATGGGAGCGGTCATCCCAGGATGGCCCGCTGCTCGTGCTGGCGCCGCGCCAGGTCGTAGGTTTCCGCCACTTCACCGCCCGCCAGAAACACCAACGCGGTCATGTACATCCAGAGCACGAACAGCAGCAGGGCGATGGCGTTGGTATTGGAGAGCAGCCGGTCGAAGGTCACGAACTGGACCACGTAGATCCCGTACAGGCGCTTCGCGACCTCGAACCCGAGCGAGGCGAACAGCGCGGCGACCAGCGCCGTGTCCCACCGCGTCTTGCGGCTCGGCGCGACGGTGTACACGATGTAGAAGAGGAGCATCATGGCCAGATAGGCGAGCAGGCCGGCGGTGAACCGGCCCGCCCACGCCCCTCGCATCACGATCACCGTGATGAGCGTGTTGGTGAGGATCAGCACGGCGGCCGTCACGCCCAGCATGAGATCCACGGCCTTGCCGGTGAGCCAGGGTCGGGTCTCTTCCGTGTCGAACACGTCGTTG
>DAINBS010000014.1:0-20351 GCA_036732805.1 Gemmatimonadales bacterium
AGGACGGCCCACCTCACGATTCAATCCCCACTTCTTCGTACGCGAATGGCTCGTCGGGAGCGCGTGGGGCGAACAGCACGCCCGCGCCGCCGGTGGAGAACCAGCCCGCGAGCAGGTGGTTGGAGACCTCCGTGCGGGGCTCCTGATACAGCACCCGCAGCCAGCGCCGCACGTGGCGCAGTTCCGGCGCCCGCTTGGAGAGCGCCGAGATGACCGCCCCGGCGCCCTGCGTGGCCCGGAGGAAATGCGCGAGCGCGTGGACGCGCTGCCCGAACTCGAACGCGCGCACGCCCGGCTCGTCGTACAGCAGCATGCCCTCGTAGGGGTCGGCCGGCGGCGCGTCCACCCGCGGCCCCATGTACACGAACACCCGCCGTCCGTCGCGCACCCGTTCCACCATGGCCGCCTGGCTCTCGCTGCCGAGCCGCGCCGCGTGCACCAGGTCGCTCTCCTGCAGGATGCCCACCGCCATCGTCATCTCGAGCGCCCCGAGCGCATGATGCAGCGGGCACCCGACCTCGTCTTCATAGGCGAGAATGCGGGGCGCCTCCCCGGCACGATGGAAGAAATGCCCGAGCGCTTCTCCGCGATCGGTGAACGTGTGGTGCTGGCGGGCCTCGGCTGGGAGCGACATGGGCATGGCAACATAACTACCCCACAGGACGCCCAATAGTTCTCCGCGTAGACGTCGCTCCAACCCCGCTATACCTTGGAATTCATGCGCTCCCTCGCCGCGCTGCTCCTCGCGGGCCTGCTCGTCCCCGCCACCGCCGCCGCCCAGCGGGATTCCGTGCTGGCGTATCGGTGGGTGGGCGTCCACCAGGGGCGGCCGCTGCAATTGGAGTTCTACAGCGACACCATGCTCGTGGTCGACGACGAGCGCGTCCTCAACTTCCGCCTGAGCGGGGATTCCCTGGTCGGCTTCGGCGACACCACGATCGCGGCCCAGTACCGGCTGGTCATGGGGCGCCTGCTCCTCCAGACGCCCGATGGCGTGGTGACGATGGCTGTGCAGAGCGCGCTGGCCCGGCCCCTCACCGGCAGGTGGCAGGGCCCTCTCGGGACGGATGACGGCGTGGATGCGGAGCTCAGCATCTCCTCGAGCGGTACCGCTCGGTGGCGGCGGCTTCCGGGGGGTCGCTGGGCCGACGGGGAGTGGGACCGCGAGACGCGCGTCGTGACGTTCACGTGGCTGGACGAGTCGGAATGGCGCGGCCAGTACGATCCCATGGGCAACGCGATGCTGTTCGAGGCCACGGTGGTGGGCAGCCAGCCCACCATCCTCCGGCGCATCTACCGCTGACCTGACAGCCCTAGAGCAGTACGGCCGGACGGAAGCGGAAGCGCTCCGCCGCGAGCTGCACTTCCGCCGTGTCTACCCACGCCTCCACGGCGGGGCCGCCATCGGGGAACTTGCTGCTGGGGCCAAGTACGCCCGTGAGCCGGCGCAGCATGACGAGCGCGTGCGTCACCTCGCAGCAGCGCGGATCGGGATCCGTGTGCCCGGCAATGGCGAGTTCCCGATAGAGCGGGAGCGCGACGGGGTCGGCGAGCATGAAAAGCGACGCGAGCAGGCGCGGGCCGAGGAACGCGCGCAGGTGCCGATCGCCCCGGGTCGCCTCGAACAGCTCGACCAGTATGCCGGCGGGCCGTTCGGCGGCGTAGAACCGCGCGGCTTCGGCGGCGATGCCCAGGAACGCGTAATGCGCCTCGGGATGCAGGTAGCGCCGGATGAGGGGCCACGTCGCCGGTTGATGCAGCCGGGCCAGCAGCACGAACGCGCGGTAGCGCCGCGACAGCGGCGAGCGGACATCCGCGACCACCGTGGCGAGGCCCGCCGTTCCGAACCGGTGAGCCACCAGCGCGGCGGCGGTCGCGTGCTGCAGCCGCTCGAGCGCGGGCACACGGAACCCGCGCACCTGTCCGCCGGCCCCGTCCGGGATCGCCGGCAGGCGGTCCAGGGCGAGGCCCAGCAGGTGATCCACTTCCTCCAGCACCGGGACCACCGCCGGGTCCGTCGAGTGCGCCACGGCATCGAGCCCACGCCATCCCTCGTCCTCGAGCTCACGCGAGCGCCAGCAGGCCTCCACGGACTCCGCGGACGGCGCGCTCACGAGGTCGCGCAGGGACTCGGCGAAGCGATGCAGGTGTGGATCCATCGGCCCCCCCTCGTGAACCTACGCATTGCCCCGACCCGGGGGGAGCGCTAATGTTGCCACGCGTCGGCCTTCGAACGGAGTTCGGTACGTGAACCCCCGGCGTTCTCGCGGCCTGCTCGCCGCCGCCCTGCTGCTCACCGCCTGCGCCGGCGAAACGCCCGTACGCATCGGATTGGCCGGACCGTTCGGGGAAGCGCGCGGAGCTTCCATGCAAGTCGCCGCCGAGTTGGCGGTGGCGGAGTTGAACGCCGCGGGCGGCCTCCGCGGCCGCCCCGTGGAACTCGTCGTGCTCGACGATTCGGCGAGCGCTGAGCGGGCCGTCGCGGTCGCGCGTGAACTGACCGCCGATCCCTCGGTGGTGGCGGTCGTGGGCCATCTCACCAGCGGTGCCACCCTCGCGGCCGCGCCCGTCTACGGCGGCGCACGGCCCGTCACGATGATCTCGCCGTCCGCCTCCAGCCCGCTCGTGACGCAGGCCGGCCCGTGGACCTTCCGCGTGTGTCCCACCGACGCCCTGCACGGGGTGCGGCTCGCGTCGTGGGCCCGGGACCGGATCGGCGCGGACCGCGCCGCGGTGTTGTACACCAACGACGACTACGGCCGCGGGGTGCGCGACGAGTTCGTCGCGGCGTTCGAGGCACAGGGCGGGACGGTCGTGACCAGCGATCCGTACCTGGACGACCTGCCGAGCTTCCGGCCGTATCTCGAGCGGCTCACGCGGCGCGGGGGCGCTGGCGTGGTGATCATCGCCGGCGCGCGCGCCGGAGCGGCGCGCATCCTCGGGGCGATGGACTCACTCGGCCTCGATCTGCCCGTGCTGGGCGGCGACGCGCTCGCCGGCATCGAGCAGGTCGGCACGCTCGCCGAAGGGATCTTCGTCACCACGGCGTACCTGCCCGACCAGGCCGGTGCGGCCAACGAGACCTTCGTGCGCGCCTACCGGCGCGCCTCCGGCGACCGGCCGCCGGATCATCGCGCCGCGGGCACCTACGACGCCATCCGCCTGATCGCGGCCGCGGTGACGGCCGTGGGAACCGACCGCGCGGACATCCGGGAGTGGCTGGCGGGCGTGGGCACCGAGCAGCCGGCCTTCGAGGGCGTGACCGGGCGGATCGCGTTCGACGAGAACGGGGACGTGCCCGACAAGCGCATCGCGGTCGGCGTGGTCCGGGGCGGCATCCTGCGCACCGCGGACGGCTCGTGAACTTGCGGGTCCTGCTCGGCAGCCTTCGCGGACGGATTGTCCTGGCGGCCGTCGCCATCGCCGTGGGCTTCGTGCCCGTCGTCATCATCGGCGCCGGAGCCGTCACCACGATCGACCGGGCCGTGTCCCGCGAGCTGGGACTGCTCCAGCGGGTGGCGGCCCTGAGCAGCGGGCTCGCGGCCGCCGTGACGGACCAGATCCGCCACGCCGAGCAGTACCTGAACAGCCGCAACGCGGACGACGCGGAGCGGTTCCGCGCCGCGGCGGCGGAAGTGAGCCGCTACCAGCGGTCCCTGGCCGGAATCGTCGAGCTGGAAGCCAGCGAGCAGCAGGCCGCCACCCGGCTGGGGACGCTTCAGGCGCGTGTCGAAGTGACCTACCACTACGCGCACGCTCTGGCCGACCTGGGGCGCCTCGACGCCGCCCTGAGCGCCGCCGGCGCGGCGCGCGCGCCCGCCGACGAACTCATCGCCGAGGCCCGCACCATCAGCGCCTCGCAGGCCCTGCGGTCGGAGGCCACCGCCAAGCGGCTGGCCGCCGAGGCCCGGCGACGCCTGCTCATCGTGCTCGGGGTCATGCTGCTCACGGCGCTGGTGGGCGGGGCAATCGCGATCGCCCTCTACCGCTCCATCGACCAGCCCGTGCGCCGCCTGCTCGCGGCGGCCGACCGCATGGGCGCGGGCGACCTCCGGCCCGTCTCCCTCGACCTCGGCGGAATGCCCCAGGAGCTCCGCGACCTCGGGACGGCCCTCGAGGGAGTGGGGGCGCGGCTGCGGGAGATCGTGCAGCGCCTGCTGGACGAGAGCGAGCGGATGACCGGCACCGCACAGGACCTCTCCGCCGTGAGCGAGCAGCTGGCTGCCGCCTCGAACGAGATCACGACCGCCATGGTCGGCATCTCCGCGGGGGCCGAGAAACAGGCCTCGGGACTCGACGATGGCTTGCGGAAGGCGAGCAGCCTCGGCGCCACGGCCACCACCAATGCCGAGGTGGCGCGGCGGGTGGCCCAGCTCGGGCGGGACATTCATCGGCTCGCGTCGACGTACGCGCGGGACATCACCGCGGCCGCGGGAACGCTCGGCCAGGTGCAGGGCATCGTGGAGCGGAGCGCCGGTCAGGCGGAGCACCTCGCGCAGCTCTCGATCCAGATCGATGACTTCGTGGATCTGATCAAGCGGATCGCCTCGCAGACCAACCTCCTCGCGCTGAATGCCGCCATCGAGGCGGCGCGTGCCGGGGAGCGCGGGGCGGGATTCGCCGTCGTCGCCGACGAAGTGCGGGAGCTGGCGGACTCGAGCGCCCAGGCGGCCGAGGAAGTCTCGGCCACCATTCAGACCATCCGCGAGCGTACCGCCGAGGTGGTCGAGACCATGGCGGCGGGCCGCACCAAGGTCAGCGGGATCACGACGACCGCCACCGGCGCGGGCCAGGCACTCGACCAGATCGTCCAGGGGGTCCAGGAGATCGAGCGCGCGGCCGCCCAGATGCTCCAGGAGGCGGAGGCCAACCTCGCCGGCGCCCGCGAGATCACCGCCGTCCTGAGGGACGTGGCGGGCGCGGCCTCGACGCACGCCTCCGCCGCCGAGGAAGTGACCGCGGCGGCCGAGCAGCAGGGAGCGTCCACCCAGGAAATGGCGGCGCAGGCGACCATGCTCAACGAGGCGGCCGAACGGCTCCGCAAGCTCGTCGAGGGTCTGACGGTCTAGTTCAACGCTTCTTGACCGGCTTGCGCGTGGCGGCCTTCGCCTTCGCGGCGGGCGCCCGCTTGATGGGTGGCTTCGGGCGCACCGGTGCCTTCTTGGCGGGAGCCGGCTTGCGGGCGGCCTTTGGGGCCGGGGCTTTCTTGGCGGCGCGCGAGGCCGCCGATCCCGCCGCCCGGACCTCCGTGAGCACCTGCTCGCCCTCGGTCTGGTTGATCAGACCGCGCCGCACGGAGTATTGAACCAGTTCTTCCGCCTCGGGGAAGGCAAACGGCCGCAACCCCGCACCGGCGCGGATCATGTTCACGAGCGCGTCGGCCACGGGGCTCCGCAGAACGTTCCGGATGCCCGGAACGCTCTCCAGGAGCGCCGAGATTTGCGATCCGCCGAGATCGGCTGCCATGTCTTGCTCCTCACGCGACCGGGACGGCCGCGTTTTCGAGGCGCCAACCTAGCGGGTCAGCGACCGCTAGTCAAGCAGGCAGAAGCGGGTGGCAGGAGAGTTAACGCAATACATTACAACATGTTATGACATGTCGTCCTGACATGCTACTCCCGTTGCCTGGCGCGCTCCCGCCGCAGGGTGCCGAGCAGCGAATCACCGGGTTTTCGGGATATCTTCAGTTCTGATTGAGAGAAGAGTTCCGCGAGCACTCGCTGCGTGCGCTGATCCACCGGAAGATCGAGATGCAGTTCGACCTGGTAGTCGGCGCCGTCGGCGGCCCGGCCGTGCAGTCGGAACCCCGACTTGGTGGGGACGACGGACTCGACCTCGATGTCTGCGACGGGAATGAAGCGCGGGCCTGGGCCGTCCATGCAGCCTCCGCGGGGAGAACGTATTCCGCCACCCACACATACGTCCGGGGGCGATTCCGTCAAGGGGTACCGGCGTTTGCCAGACTGGCGGAAGGCCGGTACCTTACCCCCGGGCCACACATCCAGGAGACTTCTGTGGGACGTCGTGGGACCAAGGAATACCGGGCCCCTGAGGCCTTGCAACTCATTATCGCCGATCGTGATCGCCAGCGTCTGATCTGCCCTTCCTGCGGATCCCGATCCATCGCAAGAACCCCCCGCCGCCGCCTGGGTGACTACGCTTGGGAGGCGGACCGCCAGGTTTCGCTCAAGTGCACGGAGTGCGGGCGGCAGGCTGCCTATGTGCCGAAGGCGGTGACGCAGCCTTCCGAGGTGGTCGGGGCGGTTTGACGCGGGGCGGGCCCCCCAGTAAGGGGCGCGCCTATCGCGGTACCGAGAGAATCCGGCCCCACCGAATCCCCGTGAGGAACGGGAGGGGGGTGGGGCGGGTGCGGTCGTAGCTGAAGTACACCAGGAACGGGGAACCCCGAATCCGGTCCCTCCCAAGGAACCCCCAGTATCGGCTGTCGTAGGAATCGTCCCGGTTGTCCCCCATCACGAAGAATGAATCGGCGGGGACGACGATGGGTCCCCAATCCCAGGACGTCGGGGCATACCTCGCCCGGTTGGCGCCGGCGAGGTGGGGCAACTGCCACTGCCGCATGTGCGGGTCCCGTTGCGGCCATGCCCCTGGAACGTGCTGAACGTACGGCTCGGTCAGGGGTTCGCCGTTCAGCCGCAGCACGTTCCTGCGCATCGCGAGCGTGTCACCCGGCAGACCGATGATGCGCTTGACCACGGTCAGGCCGGGCTCCTCGACGGATTCGAAGATGACCACGTCGAGTCGCTCGGGCTCCCGGAAACCGGGAAGGCGGCGGTGCAGCACCGGGATTTCGGCGCCGTAGAGCGCCTTGTTCACGAACAGGAAGTCGCCGATCAGGAGCGTCCGCTCCATGCTCCCCGACGGCCAGATGTGGAACGCCTCGACCACGAAGGTCCGCAGCACCAGGAACAGTGCCAGCGGGGCCATGAGCGAGCGCAGGAAGCGCAGCAGCCGCGCCTGGGGGGACGGGCGCATCGGGGAGGGACCGTTCATTCCGGCATGCTCAGGACCCGCCCCCACCGGACCTCGGAGAAGAAGGGCAGCGGTCGGATTCCGTTCGGATCATAGCTGAAGTATACGATCAGCGGCCGTCCCCGGATTCGATCCCGGCCGAGGAACCCCCAGTACCGGCTGTCGTAGGAGTTGTCCCGGTTGTCCCCCATGACGAAGAACGAATCCGCGGGGACCACGATCGGCCCCCAGTTCTTGAGGGTGGGGCGATACGAGCGGGGGTCCCGGTCGGCGGTCAGGTAGCGGGCCTGCCAGCTGCGCATTTTGGCATCTTCGTGGTCCGCGAGCGGATCCGTCCGCAGCACGAACGGCTCGTCCGCGGCGGCACCGTTCACCACCAGGCGATTGTCTTCCATGGCCAGCGTGTCCCCCGGCATCCCCACCACCCGCTTGACCACCGTCAGGCGCGCCTCCTCGACCGACTTGAAGATCACGAGGTCGTTCCTGCGCGGCTCGCGAAACGCCGGCAGATGCTTCCCGGTGAACGGGATCTCCGCGCCGTAGAGCGCCTTGTTCACGAACAGGAAATCGCCGATCAGGAGCGTGTTCTCCATGCTCCCCGAGGGAATCCGGAAGGCCTCCACCAGAAACGTGCGCAGCACGAGGAAGATGACGAACGCGATGACGATTGACTTGAGCCACTCCTGCGGCTTCGAGGGCGAGCGGGGTGCAGCGTCCTTGGCCATGACCTCAGCGACCCTCCGCCGCGGTCGTTTCGACCCAGTCGGCAATGAAGACGTTCGTTTCGCCGGCCACCGATCCGTAGCGATTGGACGCGAACACGAGCTGGGTGCCGTCCGGCGAGAACATCGGGAACCCGTCGAAATCCCCGTACGTCGTGACCTGGGTGAGGCCCGTGCCGTCCAGATTCACCATGAACAGGTCGAAGTTGCGGCCGCGCGGATTATGGTGGTTCGACGAGAAGATGATGCGCTTCCCATCCGGGTGGAAGAACGGCGCGAAGTTGGCGCCCCCGAGGGTCGTGACCTGCCGCTGGTCGGAGCCGTCCGCCTTCATGACCCAGATCTCGAGTCGGCTGGGACGCACCAACCCATCGGCGAGCAGCGCCCGGTAGTCGGCCTCCTCCTCGGCGGTCCCCGGTCGGGAGGCCCGGTACACGATGAGGGACCCGTCGGGCGAGAAGAACGGTCCGCCATCGTACCCCACCCCCGCGGTCAGGCGGCGGACGTCCGTGCCGTCCACCCGCATCGTGTAGATGTCGAGGTCCCCGTCTCGCGTCGAGGTGAACACGATGGTCGAACCGTCCGGCGAGAGCGTCGCCTCGGCGTCGTAGCCGGGGGACGCGGTGAGCCGCCGCAGGTCGGTCCCGTCAGGATTGGAGGTGTAGATGTCGAAGTCCGGCACAGGCCACGCGTAGCCTTTGGAGAAGTCGGGTTCGGGCGGGCAGGAGTCGCTGATCGCGACCGTGCTCGCGTACAGGATGCGGGCGCCACCCTGGTAGAAGTACCCGCAGGTGGTTCGTCCGAGCCCGTTCGAGACCCGCCGCAGGCCGGAGCCATCGATGTTCATGACGTACTGCTGGTCGCACCCGGCGTCCGGCTCCCGGCGCTGGAAGATCAGCTGCCGGCCGTCCGGCGCGAAGTAGGCCTCGGCGTTCTGTCCCCCGAACGTGAGCTGGCGGACGTTGGCGAGGTGCACCTCGCCCGAGTCCGCGGCCCGGACCACGGCCGGCGGAGTGGGCGGGGCGTTTTCCGACTGCCCCGGTCCACAGGCGAGCGTCGCGCTCACCACGATCGGCGCCGCGCGGCGCACGAGAGGCTGCAACACCATGATCAACACCTCACTACGAGAGCGGGAACGTCCCGGTTCCAGAGGCGCGAATCTAACAACCGCCGGCCTGGACGGCCCTCCGGGGTTTCCCGGAGCCCTACCGCAGCGCCTTGTCCAGGGCGAGCAGGCCCAGGAGGCCCGGCAGGTAGGCAATGGACACCAGGAACAGCCGCCGGGCTGCGGGGGTCGAGCGCGCGCGCATGCCCGCCAGCGCCGTGAACGCGTACCACATCCCGAGCAGCAGCGCGCTCACGAAGTAGACCGGGCCCGCGAGCCCGAGGATGGTGGGCATCAGGCTCACCGGCAGGAGGGCCGCCGCGTAGAGCAGGGCCTGCCCGAAGGTGCGGCGCCCGTCGTCGTCACCCACGCTGAGCATCCGCAGACCCGCCCGCCCGTACTCCTCCCGATAGAGCCAGGCCAGGGCCAGGAAGTGCGGCAGCTGCCAGAAGAACATGATGAGAAAGAGGGACCACGCCGCGGCGCCCACGCCGCGGCCCGTGGCCGCCCAGCCCCCGAGGATGGGCAGCGCACCGGGCACCGCGCCGACGAGCGTGTTGAGAGTCGTGACGCGCTTGAGCGGCGTGTAGAACAGCACGTACGACACCAGCGTGAGTGCCGCGAGGGCCGCCGTGAGCGCGTTGACGAACACGAGCAGGTACGCGGTGCCCGCGGTCCCGAGCACCGCCGCGAACGCGGTGCTGGCACCCCGCCCGACGCGCCCCGCCGGGATGGGCCGGTCCGCCGTGCGCTCCATCAGCGCGTCCGAGCGCGATTCGGCCACCTGATTGAGCGCGCCGCTCCCGCCGGCGACCAGCGCCGTTCCCACCACGAGGTGCACGAAGAGGAGTGCCCCCGCGTCGGCCGAGGCCGCGACGTAGAACCCCACGGCCGCCGTGAGCAGCACCAGCAGCACGATCCTCGGCTTGGTCAGTGCGAAGAAGTCGGCGGCGCGGGGCATCACGGCGGTGGCGGCGTGCATGGACGAGGGCGGGGAGGAGTCATGTCAAGGAACGGGAAGCACACGGGCCGGCGGAGCGCTCCGCCGGCCCGCGGCCCCGCGGCCCGCATCCTACTCGGCGTCCATGTAGGGATACCGGTAACTCGTATTCGGCATGTAGTTCTCCTTGATGGACCGGGCGGAGATCCAGCGGACGAGATTCAGCACCGACCCCGCCTTGTCGTTGGTCCCGCTGGCGCGCGCCCCCCCGAACGGCTGCTGGCCCACGACGGCCCCGGTGGGCTTGTCGTTGAGGTAGAAGTTCCCGGCGGCGTACCGCAGCTCCTGCATGGCCTGGATGGTGGCCCGCCGGTCTTCGGAGAACACGGCTCCCGTGAGCGCGTAGGGCGACGTCTCGTCCACGGTGCGCAGCACGCGGTCCCAGTCCTTGTCGGGATACACGTACAGCGTGAGCACGGGGCCGAAGATCTCCTCGCACATCGAGCGGTAGTCCGGCTGCTTCGCGCGGATGAGGGTGGGCTGGACGAAGTACCCTTCCCGGTCGTCACAGCCGCCGCCCGCCAGGATCTCCGCGTCGGCCGACGCCTTGGCGTGCCCGATGTAGTCCGCCATCGTGTCGAACGCGGCCTTGTCGATCACCGCCCCCATGAAGTTGCGGAAATCCGCGATGTCGCCCATGGGGAGGCCCCGGATCGTCTCGATCAGCTCCTCCCGCATCGCCCGCCAGAGCGACTCCGGCAGATACAGCCGCGAGGCGGCGCTGCACTTCTGGCCCTGGTACTCGAAGGCGCCGCGCACGATGGCCGTGAGCAGGGCGGCCCGGTTGGCGCTGGGGTGCGCCAGGATGAAGTCCTTCCCGCCGGTCTCGCCCACGAGGCGCGGATACGAGCGGTAGCGGCCGATGTTTCCGCCCAGCGTCCGCCACATCTCCTGGAACACGGCCGTGGACCCCGTGAAGTGGATGCCCGCGAGGGACGGGTGGCTCAGCACCGCCGAGGAGATGGTGCCCGCATCGCCGGGGAGGAAGTTGATGACCCCGGGAGGGAGTCCCGCCGCATCGAGGAGCTGGTAGATATGGTAGCTGCTGTACACCGCCGTGGACGCCGGCTTCCAGACGACCGTGTTGCCCATGATCGCCGGCGCGGTGGGCAGGTTCGCGCCGATGGACGTGAAGTTGAACGGCGTGACCGCGAACACGAAGCCCTCGAGCGGGCGGTAGTCCATCCGGTTCCAGATGCCGCGCTGGGAGATGGGCTGGTCGCCATAGAGGCTGTTGGCGAAGTGGACGTTGAACCGCCAGAAGTCCACGATCTCGCACACCGCGTCGATCTCCGCCTGGTGGACCGTCTTGCTCTGGCACAGCATCGTCGAGGCGTTGAGCGTGTCGCCCCAGGTCGTCGCCAGCATGTCCGCGGCCCGGAGGAAGACGGCGGCCCGGTCCTCCCAGCGCCAGGACGCCCACTCGCGGCGCGCCTCCGTGGCCGCTGCGATGGCTTGCTGCGCCTCGTCGGCGCCCGCGCGATGCCAGGTGGCGAGCACGTGGCCGTGGCGGTGGGGCATCACCGCCTGCTTCGTGCGGCCGGTGCGGATCTCCTGGCCGCCGATGATGACGGGAATCTCGATGCTGGTGCCGGCCATCGCGGCCAGCTTGGCTTTCAGGGTTTCGCGGTCGTGGCTGCCCGGGGGGTAATCATGCACCGGCTCATTGACCGGCGTGGGGATCGGGATGTATCGCGTCATGAGGCCCTCGTTGGTGACGCCGGAGTCTAAAACGGCGGCCGAGGGGAAGCCAACCCGATACGCGACCGTCCCGATCAGGCCTCGTCGTCGCTGAGCAGGCCCATCTCGATGGCGAGGCGGGTGAGCTCCGCCACACTCCGCACGCCGAGCTTCTTGAGGATGTTTTCGCGGTGGGTTTCGACCGTGCGATGGCTGATCCCGAGGGCGGCGGCGGTCTCCTTGTTCGTACGGCCGGCCACCACGTGACGCAGCACGTCCAGCTCGCGGGGCGTGAGGCTCGCCACCCGCTCCGCCTTCTCGCGCTTGGCTTCCTCTTCCCGCAGCGCCGTGCTCAGCTGCCGGGCCGCGGCCGCGCTGAACGCGCTCTCTCCCGCAACCACTTTGTGGATGGCGCCGCGCAGCTCCGACGGCGAGGAATCCTTGAGCAGGTAACCGTCCGCGCCCGCCCGCACCGCCTCGAGCACGAACTCCGTGTTGTCGTACACGCTCAGCATGAGCACCCGTGTCGCCGGGAGCGCGCGCTTGATCCGCTTGGCCACCTCCAGGCCCGACTCCCCCGGCATGGACACGTCCAGCACCACGACGTCCGGGACAAGCTCCCGGGCGCGGCTGAACGCCTCGATGCCGTCCGCCGCTTCCCCCACGACCCGGATCCCCTCGCTCCCGTCGAGCACCTGCCGGATGCCCTCCCGGACGATGGCGTGATCGTCGGCGATCACCACGCGAATGCCGGTCCGCTCCACCGTCATGATCCCTCCATGTCCGCGTTCGCGACGGGCACCCGTGCCACGAGCCGCACCCCGCCCCTGGGCGCGGCGTCCACCACCACGGTCCCGCCTAGCAGCACGATCCGCTCCCGCATGCCCGCGAGGCCCATGTGGCCGGCGCGCTCGAACTCCGACAGGCGGGCCCCCGACGGCAGGCCGTTGCCGTCGTCCGTCACCTCGAGCTCCACGGTGGCGTCGCGCGCCGCGACCCGGACGTCCACCCGGGACGCGCCGGCGTGACGGATGGCGTTGGCCAGCGCCTCCTGCATCGCGCGGAACAGCGCCAGCTCGGCGTCCGGCGCGAGCGGCGGCAGCGCGGCGGGCGCCTCCAGGGCAATCGCCAGATCGCCCCGGCCGTCCAGATCCCGCACCAGGGCGCGCAGGGCGGGTATCAGGCCGAGCTCGTCGAGCAGGGATGGCCGCAGATCGTTGGTGACGTTCCGGATGCTCCGGATGCCCGTGTCGATCAGGCGGAGCGCGCGATCGAGGCGGGGTGTGAGTTCGGGCGCCGCGCCCTCACGGACCAGGCCCAGCTCGAGCTTGACGGCCGTGAACACCTGGGCCGTCTCGTCGTGCAGCTCCCGCGACAGGCGGCGGCGTTCGTCCTCGTGCTGGTGGATCATGCGGGCCGCGAGGCGCTCGAGGTCCATCGTCCGCGCCGCGAGGCGCCGATCGAGGTCGGCGTTCTCGAGCGCGGCGCCCACCTGCTGGCCGAGCGCCACCAGGAACCGCGTGTCGAGCGCCGCGAACGGATCGCGGGCGTCGCCCACGATCAGCAGCGCGCCCGTCACGTCGTCGCCGCGCAGCACCGGGAGCGCCGCCGCGTAGGCATACTCCCGCTCCCCGCCGCCGGCTTGGTGCGCAACCTCGGCCTTGCCGGAGGCGAGCGCCTTCCGGATGGCGTCCCGCGCGGCGCCGGACGGCTCGTCCCCCGCCCACCCCGCGCACGCCCCAGCGCCCTGGGAGAACCGCCGGCTCGCCACCCAATACATGGCGCTGCCCCGCACCCCGGACAGCGCGAGCGTTCCCTCGAGCAGCGGTCGCACCACCTCGTGCTCCGCGCCGCCGCGCTGCAGCTGGCTGGAAAGGCCCGACAGGGCCTCGAGCCCGCGCTGGAGGTCTTCGAGCACCAGCAGCAGCGTTCCGGCCCCCATCGCCAGCACGAACAGCAGGTCGAGGTAATAGCCCCACGGATTCCACGCCCCGCGCGCGCGCAGGAACGGGTAGTCGAGATGGTGCAGGCCCCACAGGAACAGGGCGATGGCCAGCGCCAGCGCCGCCACGGAGCGCACCCGCTGGTGGTAGCGCAGGAACGTCCACCCGGTCCACAGCGTGGCAACGCTCAGGAAGGCCACCGCCGGGGCCGCCGCGAGCAGGAAGTTGTCCATGCGGTAGATCGCGACGTACGACCACGCGGGCGGGAACAGAATTGCCGCGAAGTAGACGGGGCGCCACGTGAGCTGCTGCGAGAAGACGAGCGCCGCCCACAGCAGCGCCAGCGCCGTCCAGCCCGTGATGACCTGGTGCCAGTAGAGCCACAGCCAGTTCTGGCTCAGCAGGAAGCTGATGATGGCCCCGATCCGCAGGACGTAGAGCAGCCACGCGAGCGCGAACCAGCCGAAGTACGGCTTCTGATACCGGCGATAGAGGAAGAAGAACAGGCCCGCGAGGCCGAGCGTCACGGCCGCCTGCAGGAAGGCGGCGGCGAGCTCCATCATGGTCGGGGTCTGGACCTCGAACTGCATGGCCTGCAAACAAAGCGCGGCGCGGGGAGGAGGGCAACGGGGGAGAACTTGCGGCCGCCGGTGCGGCCGCGTAGAACAAGGCCACCTTCCACGGGGCGGGGAACGATGGGCAGGCTGCTTCCGGTCGCGGCCCTCCTGCTGTGCGCGTGCGGGCCGCGGTACGACATCCTCATCCGGCACGGCACCGTCTACGACGGAAGCGGCGGGCCCGGCGTGGCGGCGGACGTCGCGATCAGCGGCGACACGATCGCCGCGATCGGCGACCTCTCCGCGGCGCGTGCCGCCCTGGAGGTGGACGCCACGGGCCTCGCCGTGGCCCCGGGCTTCATCAACATGCTGAGCTGGGCCACGGAGAGCCTGCTCGAGGACGGCCGCTCGCAGAGCGAGGTCCGGCAAGGGGTGACCCTGGAGGTGTTCGGCGAGGGGTGGTCGATGGCACCGCTCACCGACGCGATGAAGGCCGAAGTCCTCGCCCAGCAGGGCGACATCAAGTTCGAGGTCGCCTGGACCACCCTGGGGGAGTATCTCGAGCACCTCGAGCGGCGCGGCATCGCGACCAACGTCGCCTCCTTCGTCGGCGCCACGACCGTCCGGATCCACGAGGTCGGCTACGCCGACCGCCCCGCCACCCCGGACGAGCTGGCGCGCATGGAAGCCCTCGTGCGCGACGCCATGCGGGAGGGCGCCCTCGGCGTCGGGTCGTCGCTCATCTACGCCCCGGCATTCTACGCGCCGACGTCCGAGCTGATCGCGCTCGCGCGGGTCGCCGGCGAGCACGGGGGCATGTACATCTCGCACATCCGCAGCGAGAGCACCCGGCTGCTCGAAGCGGTGGACGAACTCATCACGATCGCCCACGAAGCCGACCTGCCGGCCGAGATCTACCACCTCAAGGCGGCCGGCCGGGCGAACTGGCCCAAGATGGACTCGGTCATCGCCATGGTGGAGCGCGCGCGGGCGGAGGGCCTGCGCATCACCGCGGACATGTACACGTACCCAGCCGGCGCCACCGGGCTCGACGCGGCCATGCCGCCCTGGGTCCAGGAAGGCGGCCTGGAGGCGTGGATCGAGCGCCTGCGCGACCCCGCCGTGCGACGCCGCGTGGCGCGCGAGATGGCGACGCCCACCGACCAGTGGGAGAACCTCTACCTCGAGGCGGGCTCCCCGGAGCGGATCATCCTGGTCGAGTTCCGCCAGGACTCGCTCAAGCACCTCACCGGCAAGACGCTGGCGGAAGTGTCCGCCCTCCGCGGTACGTCGCCCGAAACGACCGCCATGGACCTCGTCATCGCGGACCACAGCCGCGTGGGCACGGTCTACTTCCTGATGTCGGAAGACAACATCCTGAAGCAGATCGCGCTGCCCTGGGTGAGCTTCGGCTCGGACGCGGGGTCGCTGGCCCCCGAGGGCGTGTTCCTCAAGGCCAACCCGCACCCCCGCGCGTACGGGAACTTCGCCCGCGTGCTCGGGCGGTACGTGCGGGACGAGCGGGCGCTGACCCTCGAGGATGCCATCCGCCGGCTGACTTCGTTCCCCGCGACGACGCTGGGGCTCCGCCGTCGCGGATCGCTCGCCCCCGGCTATCTTGCGGACGTCGTGGTGTTCGACCCCGCGACGATCGAGGACCACGCGACGTTCGCGCAGCCGCACCAGTACGCCACCGGCGTGCGGCACGTGTTCGTGAACGGCACGCGCGTGCTCGCGGACGGCGAGCACACCGGCGCGCTCCCGGGACGGGTGGTGCGCGGACCGGCCTGGACCGGGTGGCAGTCGACTGCGACGGGAGATGCGAGCGATGAGTGATCAGGCCGAGCGCCGTGCGGGATCGGACCGCCGGAAGGCACGCGTGCGGAAGAAGGACCGCCGCGTCCGCGACGTCCCGGTGAGCGTGGAGCGTCGCTCCGGAAAGGACCGGCGGGCCACCGACCGGCGCAGTGGCCGGGACCGACGCCACCCCAAGACGAAGTAGACCGGATCAGCGCGACCACCGCGTCCGGGTCCTGAAAAGCAGAGCGCCGTCCGCCTCGATTGAGAGGTGGACGGCGGCCATGGCCAGGGACGGAATCGAACCGCCGACACGCGGATTTTCAGTCCGCTGCTCTACCATCTGAGCTACCTGGCCGAGGGTGCGCAAGATAACCGCGGCCCGCGCCGGCTGGGAGTGCGCTACGGACCCGATCCCCCCCGGTCGTCGGGTCAGGACGGAACGTCCCCCTTCCGATCGAGCGCCGCGAGCTCCGGGGCGTCGGGGAACACCGCGCGGGCGCGGGTGAGCACGTCGCGCGCCCGCGCGGGGTCCTTCCGCACCGTCCGGTAGATCTCCTCGAGCCGGATCGCGGCCTGGATGCGCACGCGTGGGCTCGCGGTCCCGGCGAAATGGCTCTCCAGCAGCCGTATCGTGTCGTCGAGGGTCGGCCGGATGTTGGGCAGGTCGCCCCCCGTGCCCTCGGTGAGCGCACGGAGTATCCACCCGCCCCCGGGAGCGATCCACCGGTCCCAGAACACATCCCATACGGTCCACAGGATCCCGCAGATTCCGGCCGCGACCAGCAGCCGGGGTTCGCGGATCACCAGTCCGAGCCCGCCAAAGACGACCGTGCCGGTGGCAAACACGGCGCGGACCACCGCTTCGGGGCGCGTCCAGCGATCGGGTGGAGCCATTGGCCAACCTCATGCTCGCGTGGCTTGGACTCAGGCGTTTATTTACGGGCGCGATGCCAGGCACGCAACGGCACCCTCGGACGCGCCCATGCGCGTAGCGGTCATCGGCGGCGGCCTCGCGGGGCTGATTGCCGCCCAGCGGCTGTCGGAAGGCGGCTGTGACGTCGTCCTGCTCGAAGCCGGAGACCGGTTCGGCGGGCAGATCCGCACCACGCGGGACCGCGGCTTCCTGATCGAGGAGGGAGCCGACGGGTTCGAGCCGGACGAGTCGCCGACGCTGCTCACCCTGATCCGTGACCAGCGGCTGGCCGACGGGGTGATCGCGCCGGAGCACCTGCCGAGCCTGGTGCTGCGTTCCGACGGACTGCATGATCCGCAGTCCGGCATGCCGATCACGCCGGCTGCGACGATGCAGGGAGGCATGGCGTCCATCATCGCGGCGGTGACCCGCCGTCTCGAACGGCACGTGGACCTTCGGGTCGGGAACGCCGTCGTCGCCGTGACGCGGACGCGCCCCGGCTGGACCGTGTACCCGGAACTCGGTGCCGCGCTGGTGGTGGACGCGGTCGTGCTGGCCCTTCCCGCCCGTCCCGCTGCCTGGCTGGTGCACCCGCTCTCGCCGGATGCCGCCCGGGCCCTCGCGGCTCTGGGCACGCGGCCGCTCGTCACGGTGACATCCGCCTATGCCCGCGCGAGCATCCGGCACCCCCTCACCGCCGCGGGCTTCTCCGTGGCGCGGGATCCGGGCGACAACGGCATCGAGCGCTGCCTGTTCGTGTCATCCGTCTTCCGCGGACGCGCGCCGGCGGACTGGACGCTGCTGCGCACCGTGGTGCGCCCCGCGCGGGGAGAGTTGGTCGCCACCACCGACGAGGGTTGGGCCGACGCGGTCCACCGGGCGCTGCGTCCGGCGCTGGGCATCCAGGAGCTTCCCGACGGGGTGTGGGTGGCCCGCTGGGCCGATGCGCTGCCGCTGAGGGACGAGCGGTACGGCACCAGGGTGGCGGAGGCTCGCACATCGCTCCGGGCGCTGGGGAGCATCGAGGTCGCCGGAGCCTCCTATGAAGGGGGCGGAATCGACGGGGCGATCCGGTCGGGCCGGGCCGCGGCTGAGAGGATCCTCGCCGCATGATCATCCGCGTGCCGCTGCGCGGCGCCGTGAGTGTCATGGCGCTGGCGCTCGCCGCCCCGGTCACCGCGGCGGCCGCCCAGGGTCTCGCGGACGTGTGCCGGCCGCTCGAACAGCCGGTGGTGGGCGGCTGGGCGCGCTACCGGCTCCGCGGCGTCACGGGCGACTCGTCCGAAGTGCGGCTGGCGCTGGTGGGTCGGGAGCGGGTGGCAGACCGCGAGTATGTGTGGCAGGAGTCGGTGGTCGGCACGCCCGCGGGCGACGCGGTCATCCAGAGCCTGGTGCAGGCCAGCCCCTACGACCCTACCGCGATCCGCCGGGCCATCGTCCGTCCGCCGGGTCAGCCGGTGATGGAGGTGCCCCCGTCCGCGCTCGCCATGCTGCAGACGGGCGGCCAGGGAGCGACCGGGCTCGATGCCTGCCGGCGGGGGGAGGCCATTGGGTGGGAAACCGTCACGGTGCCCGCGGGGCCGGTGCGCGCGCTCCACGTTCGCTACGTGCGCGAGGCACGCACGGCCGACGTGTGGCTCGCGCCGGGGATCCCGTTCGCGCTCGCGAGGACGGTCGTGGCAGGCGCGACGCCGTCGGAACGGGTGGAGCTCGTGCTGCTGGCGCACGGGCGGGGCGCGACCCCCACCATGCCCCTTCCGGGACCCGCGCGCCAATGAGCGACCGCGTCTTCCCGAACCTCGTCGTCGTGCAGCACCCGCTGGTGCAGCACAAGCTCACGTGCCTGCGGGACCGGCACACCGGCACCCGCGATTTCAAGGCCCTGGTGCACGAACTGGCCCTGCTCCTCGCGTACGAGGCCACCAAGGACCTGCCCCTGGAGCCAGTCCAGGTGGAGACCCCGCTGGAGGTCACGCAGGGGGTCCGCCTCGCCGGAAAGAAGCTCGCGCTCGTTGCCATCCTGCGCGCCGGACTTGGCATGGTGGACGGCATCACCCACCTGGTGCCCAACGCGCGGGTCGGACATATCGGCATGTACCGGAACGAGGAGACCCTCGAGCCGGTGGACTACTTCTTCAAGATTCCGGGAAGCGAAGAGGATCGCCTCTTCCTGCTGCTCGACCCCATGCTGGCGACGGGCGGTTCGGCCGTCCAGGCCGTGCGGGGGCTCAAGGAAGCCGGCGCCACCCGGATTCGCCTCGTCTGTCTGGTCGTGGCACCCCCGGGCGTGCGCCGCATGCTCGAAACCCATCCTGACGTGCGGATCTACGCCGCCGCGCTGGACCGGGAGCTGGATGAACGCGGGTTCATCCGTCCCGGACTGGGCGATGCCGGAGACCGCCTGTTCGGCACCCAGTGAGCCCCGCCATGCGAGAATACGACGTGGTGATCGTACGCCTGGCCGCGCGGACGCGGCCCGATGAGGAAGCACTCACCGATCTCCTGAACGAGCGCGCGCGGGCGGGCTGGGAGTACAAATCCGCCAGCCCCCTCAGCGCGAACCGGGTGATGGTCGTGTTCTCCCGGGAGATGGCGTGAGCGAACCGGCGGGGCGCATCGCCTCGCGACGGGCGTGGTCGGGGCGCCTGCTGACGGTGGACGTCGACCGGGTCCGGACGCCCAACGGCACCGAGCTCGAGCTCGAGATGATCCGGCATCCGGGGGCGGCGGCCGTGGTCCCCCTGCTCGCGAGCGCCGATGCCGCCGATCCCGCGGTGCTGCTCATCCGGCAGTACCGCTACGCCGCGGACGGGATGGTCTGGGAGATTCCCGCCGGTGTTCTCGAACCCGGAGAGGCTCCTGCCGACTGCGCCCGGCGGGAGTTGCGTGAGGAGACGGGGGCGGACGCCGACCAAATCGAGCACCTCACCACCATCTTCACGACACCGGGCTTCACGGACGAGGTCATTCACCTCTTCCTCGCCACGGGGATCCGGGGCGGGGCAGCCACGCCGAATCCGGACGAGCTCATCGAGGTCGAGGCGCGGCCGCTCTCCCACGCCCTGGGGATGATCCGGGACGGCGAAATCCGGGACGGAAAGACGATCGTGGCGCTCCTCTTTGTCGCCGGCTTTCGCCTCGGTTTGTAGCCAGGTCGTCCCGAAAAGGGGACACTCCCCCATCTCGGGACACCCCGCCGGGCGACCCACAGCCCGGTTCCTAAGACACCTCGCGTGAAACGTTTAGGCCTTTTCGGGCGTCTATCGGGAAAGGGCGGGCGCTGGGGCATGCCGGTTGCCACTTCAGGGATACGGCAGGCATGCAGTCGACAGGCCTGCGATTGTCTGAGCGGGGAGGCCGGGAGCCTCCCGGAGGAGCCCACGATGACCGTTGCCGCCGCTACGACCGTCCGGCCAATTGCGCCGGATGCCGCGCGCTCCGATTCGGAGGTTGTGGCCGCCTATCTGGCGGGCGATCGGCGCGCGTTCGAGGTGCTCGTTGACCGGTACCAGCGCCGGCTGCTCAACTTCGTCTTCCGGACCATCGGCGATCGGGAGCGCGCCGAAGACCTCGTGCAGGAGGTCTTCATCCGCGTGCACCGGCACCTGCACCGCTTCGACCAGTCGAAGAAGTTCTCG
>DAINBS010000015.1:0-20087 GCA_036732805.1 Gemmatimonadales bacterium
AGCTGGACGGATGCACCGACATGTTCGCCCTTGCAGCCACCGCCTGTGAGGCGCTCCGCGGGAAGCGCCTCAGACCGCACGCGAGCCAGAACACCGCGGTCCGGGCGCTCCAGGCATCGGCGGTGCCGGTCGCCCCCGGCTTCGCGGCCGCGCTGACGGCCCCGCTTACACCGGACCCCGACGATCGGCCCGCGACGATGCGGGACTGGATCGCACAGGTCACGAGTGCGGGGCGACGCCCGTGGTGGCGCTCGGTTACCGCCCTGGCAGCGGCTGCCGCAGCAGTGATGCTCGCCGGGCTCGGATGGCTGGTGATGCCCGCCCGGTCTCCGCCCCCCGCAGACCGTCCCGTCATCGCCGTGCTGCCTTTCGAGGACGCCACGGCGCAGCTGGTGGGCCGCGGGCTGCCGGTGGTCTTCGAAGACGAGCTGCGCTGGGTACCCGGCCTCGAGGTCGTGCCGACCGCCGCAGTCGCGGCGACGCTCGCCGAGGCGGGCCTGGTGGTGGCGGGCACTGCGGACTCCGCGGCGGCCGCAGCGCTCCGGCGGTACGGGGTGTCTGGCATGCTCACGGGCTCCGTCGAGGACGCGGGACCGATGGGGATCCGTCTCCGGGTGTACCTGCGGAACGCAGATGGTTCCACCGCCGCGGCACCGCCCCGCACGGCACCGGCCGACAGCTTGCGTGCCGCGATTTCCGAGATCGTGCTCGACCTCTTCCCGTTCAGGAACCGGGAGGGCGCGTACCGACCGGCGGCCCCAGGCGGTGGCGTCGCGGCGATGAATGCGCTGTACACCGGCGACAGCCTTTTCCGTGCCGCGGCGTACGACGGCGCCGTTGCGGAGTACGAGCGCGTGCTGGCCCTCGACTCGACCTATGCGCTCGCCGCGTTCAAGCGCATGCTCGCCGAAGTTCTATCGGCGCAGCCGACCCGCGCCACCCGGGCCGTCCGGACCGCCCTCGACCCGGTGCGTCGCCACCGGGAGAACCTGGATCCCCAGAACCGCGCCCTGCTCGAGGCGTACGAGGTGCTCCTGGTCGAGGGTGACATCGCGGGGGCGCACCAGCGGGTTCGGGACCTCACGGTGCGCTACCCGCGCGCGGTGGACGCATGGTTCGTCCTGGGCTACCTCGAGTTCTACTTCGGGCCACTGTTTGGCATGACGGCGACCAGGGCCAGCACCGCCCTCGACCGGGCAATCGAGCTCGACCCGGGGTTCGCGGCCGCCCGCGGCCTGCGGGGCTGGATCGCGCTGCTTGAGGAAGAGAACGACCTGGCCCGCACCCACCTGCGTGCCTATGTCGCACTCGACAGCACCTCGACGTGGTCGGCGCTCGCCAGGCTCGCGGACTCGCTCCGCCTGCGCGGGGCCGGGGCGGCCGTGAAAGCCATGCGGAACGTGGTGGACCGGCCCACGGCCGCGCTCGAGTTGTTCGCGCTCGCGGGGGCGTCGATGCGGCTGAAGCACGCCGAACGCCTCCTGGTGGGGGATGCCACGCGGGAGCTGCGCGATCGCGCCACGACCGCCGAGGAGCGTGCCACCGCCTTCCGACTGCAGGTGGGGAACGCGCTGGGCGCCGGGCGCGCCGCGACCGTGGACACGCTGTTCCGGCAGGCGGGGCGCTGGAATGTCCCGCGCCCCGAGCTCGACCGCACGATGACTCTGCTGGCCGTCATGGGGCTCCACACCGGCATGGCGGCGGACCAGGACCTGGATGAGGCGGCCGCCAGGATTGCCGCCGATACCGCCGACCCCGGCGATCTCTGGCTTGCCGCACGGTGGTTCCGCGCGCGCGATCCCAGGCGTGCCGAAGAGGCCCGGGGCTCCCTCCACCGCCTGGCGGAGCGCGAAGACGGACCGGCCCTCCTCGCCCGAGGTCTGATGGGCGACCTCGAGGCGCTGGATCGGCTGGCCGCTGCCGACACGACCGGAGCGTTCGAGCATTGGGAGGCTGCAGTGCGATACCTGCAGGTCGAGGATGTGCCGTTCGGCCTCGTGGGCTCGCTCTGGCCGCTTCGACTCGAGTGGGCGCGCGTCGCCGCCGGACGCGGCGAACCCGGTGAGGTCCTGCGCGCCACGGCGACGCTCGAAGAGAGTCCGGGCTTCATGGACCAGGCCGCCCGCCTCGTAGCGCTGCCGCTCCAGGCGGATGCCCTGGAGGAGACCCAGGAGGTCCTCCGCGCGCGGGCGCTCCGCCGCCGGTACGCGGACGTCTTGCGGGACGCGACGGGACCCTGGGCCGCGCTGCGCGACACGCTCGCCGCGCGGAGCGGGGGAACGTGATCCGGCTTCGCCTCCTGGGCGGCGTCGAGCTCGTCGGCGCGGACGGGCGGGACATCAATGCCATTCTGCAGCAGCCGAAGCGGCTGGCCGTCCTGGCGGTGCTCGCCGGCCGGACGGACGCCGACTGGCACCGGCGCGACACCCTCCTCGCCATGTTCTGGCCGGACCTCGACGCGGAGCGCGCCCGGGCCGCGCTGCGACGCACGCTCACGTTCCTGCGCACGCATCTCGGCGAGACGGCACTCGTGACCCGCGGCGACGAGGTGGCCGTCTTGCCGGACGCGCTGTGGTGTGACGTCGGCGCCTGTCTCCGGGCGGCGCGTGAGGGCCGGCTCGCCGAGGCCGTGGACCTCGATCGGGGCGAGCTGCTCGCGGGCGTGCATGTTCCGTCCGCCCCAGCATTCGAGCAGTGGAGGGACGGCACGCGGGAGCGCATCCACCGCGAGATCGGAACCGCCGCCGTGAGGCTCGCCGTCGACGCGGAGCGCGCTGGTTCCCTCGCCGCCGCGGCGGCATGGAGGCGGCGTGCACTTGAACTGCAGCCTCACGACGAAGCGGGCCTGCGAGCCCTGCTGTCACTGCTCGATCGACTCGGCGACCGGGCCGGCGCGATTCACGCCTACGAACACTTCGTCGCGCGACTGGCCACGGACCTCGACCTGACCGCCGACGCGGAGACAACCGCCCTTGTAACGGCTATCCGGACCCGCGTGCCCACCGTCGTCATGCCGACGCTCCCCGGCGCCGCGCCGGCGCCGAACGTGATCGCCGTGTTCCCGTTCACCGTGAGCGGCCCCCCCGACCTGCACTACCTGCGGGAGGGTCTCGTCGATCTGCTCAGCACGAGACTCGAAGGGGCGGGCGACCTGCGGACCGTGGATCCGGGCACGGTGCTCACGCATGCGGCGCCCCTCGGCCCTGTCGTGGACCCGGACGGCGCCCGGGACGCGGCCCGACGATTGGGCGCCGGCGCGTTCCTGCTCGGCGGCGTCGTGGCGGACGGCGAGCGCACGCTACTGCGGGCGACGCTCCACGACACCACCAGCCTGTCGGAAGTGCGGGTGGACGCCGAGGCCGGCGCCGATGCGGGCGTGTTCGATCTGGTGGACGACCTCGTCCGCCGGCTGCTCGCCACGCGCACCCAGTCCCTCGGCGGTCACTTGGCCCGGATGGGAGCACGCACCACCGAGTCGCTGCCGGCGCTCAGGGCGTACCTCGATGGCGAGCGTGCCCTCCGGCGCGGACACACGCACGCCAGCCGTGAGGCCTACGGACTGGCGACGGACCACGATCCGGCGTTCGCGCTGGCCCACTACCGCCTGGCCACGGCCCATGCCGCCTGCGGCGATCCGGTCGCAGCCCTGGACTCCCTCGAGCGGGCAACGTCGGGCACCCGCCGCCTGAGTCCGCATACCCGAATGCTGCTGGCGGCACAGGCAGCGCTGCTCCGGGGCGCGCTCGCGGAGGCCGAGCAGCTGTGCCTGCGGCTCCTGGCCGATCGACCCGACGACGTGGAAGCGTGGTTCCGTCTCGCGCGCGTGTACCTGGACGGGAACCGTTTCCGCGGCCGACCCGAAGCGGAGGCCCGGCTGGCCCTCGAGCGGACGCACGCCCTCGATCCCCGCCACGCGGCGGCGCTGGCGGACCTCGCCCGCCTGGCTTGGGCGACCGGGGATCGGGCGGCGGCACAGGACCATGCTCGGCGCTATCTCGACCTGAGCGCGGACGGGGACGACGCCGCCGTGATGGCAGTGATCGGCCGGACGGACGATGCCCCTGCCCGCCTCGCGGGCGCGCGGCCTGCCGCCCTCCACCAAGTCGTGGGCATGCAGATGCGCGGCTTCGATCACCCCGCGGTCGTCCCATCGGTCGCGTCGAGCCCGTGGGCCCCGATCCTCGCGGCCCATGCGGCGGCGGCGGCCGGTCACGTGGCCGACGCCCGTGCCGCGCTCGCGCGAGCAGCGCAACTCGATGCGGACCTGGCACTCGATCACGAAGCGTTTCTCGCGGGACTTCCCGGCTGCCGTGACATCGGTGGGGACCGACTCCTCACGCGCATCATGCAGTATCCCGCGACACCCGACGACCCGACACCGGCCGCCGTCCTGCGTCCGGTCACGCGCCTCCACGCACTCGCCGTGCTCCACCTCGGCAGCGGCGCGGTCGATCGGGCCGCGGAGTGCGCGCGCGCGTGTGCCGCAGCCTCGCTCCCTCCATGGGCGGCGTCGCTTGCCACCGCGCTCGCCGACGGCATCGAGGCGCGCATCGCGTTTGCCACGGGGGACTTTGACCGGGCCCTCGCCGTGCTCGACGGGATGACGCTGGGACCGTGGATCCACCTCGCAGCCGAGGTGCCTCAGTGCGGCCTGGTCGCGGAGCGCCAGCTCCGCGTCGACGTCCACCATGCGCTCGGCCAGAAGGCCGAGGCCGAAGCGTGGCAGACTCCCCCCGCTGCGCTCCGGCCGTTGGAGTGGGCGCTCCTGCGGAGCGCCTAGTCGAGCACCATCAGCTCGACGTAGGACGGCCGCGCCGCCGACGCAACGGGGACTCCGATCGGGATGGCCCGGGTCAGGCGCGAGTGAACTCGCGGCTCGGCCAGTCAGTGAACTGACAAGCGCGCCCTGCCGCTTTCAGCGGCCGGCCGAGTCGACGCCCTAGAAGTCGAAGCCGACCCCGACGTGGGCTCCACCCGCCGCCGGCTGAACCGAGACTCGCAGGCGCGATCGGGACCCGATGGACGACGTGAGCACGGCGCCCAGGATCGGCAGGCCGTACACGGCCACCCAGGAGCTGGCCTCGTCCATGTCCAGTGGAAGCGCTATCACCACCAGGGTTCCTGCCACCGCCCCACCCAGCGCTTCGTAGTAACGCGCGGGAAGATGGAACGCGCGCGCCGCAAGGTGCACGCCCAGCGACGCCCCGAGCGTAGTCCCCACGAGAAAGCCGGTGACGCTCGCGACCAATCCCGGGTCCTCGCCCTCGTCCGGCGCGATCTTCCCGCCCAGCACCGCGAACCCCCAGCTGAGACCTCCGGCGAGCAGCGCCCCGGCGAGCACCTCGCCGAGGATCACCTCGCCCGCCATCGCCGATCGCGGCACCCGCGCCGGCGCCGAGTCGGCGGCCTGGCTCGCGAGCGATCCGGGAAGCAGCAGCCCGATCGCGAGCGCCGCCACCGGCAGGCGGCGCGGATTCACGACCGCGGCACCGCGAGGCCGCCTTCGCAGGGCACTCACCGGCCGGACGGCAGGACCGTCAGCTCCACGTACGACGGGAGCGACCGCGTGTGGTACACCCGCTGCGTCGTCTTCCGGAAGTCCTCCGGCTTCGCCTCGATCGCCCGCACGAAGGTCCCCGGGTTGAGGTCCACCATCGGGAACCACGAGCTCTGCACCTGGATCATGATCCGGTGCCCTGCCTTGAACGTGTGGAACGCGTCCTGGAGCGTGAAGGCGACCACCGTGGGGGCGTCGGGCGTGAACGGCTCGGGCACGGCGAAGCTGTTCCGGAACTTCCCGCGCAGCACGTCCCCGCGCACCAGCATCTGGTAGCCGCCCAGCCCGCGCCCGGCACCGCGCCGACGCCCGCCGGCGGCGGACGCGTCCACGTCGTCCGGGAACACGTCGATCACCTTCACGACCCAGTCCGCGTCCGTGCCCGACGTCGAGACCGTGAACCGCACCTGGATCGGGCCCGCGATCGTGACATCCTCCGTGAGCGGCTCCGTCTGATAGACCAGCACGTCGGGCCGCCGTGCCGCGAACCGCTGGTCCTCGAGCATGAACCCGGGGTTGTACCAGTGGGTGATCTGGTCGGTGTAGGGCACGGGTTTGGCGGGGTCGTTGATGTACTCGTCGTACTCGGGAGCGGCAGGGGTCGCGGGAGCATCAGGCATCCCGCCCATCCCGTCGAGCCGAAGGCTCGATCCCGCCCCTAGCCACACCCGCCTTGCGGTCGCCTCCGTGGGCGGCCAGGCGTCAAACCGTCGCCACGTCTTGGCGCCGGTATTGAACACGAACGCTTCCGGCAGGTCGAGCGTCCCCGTCCCCTTGAGGTAGTGATCGAAGAACGGCCCTTCGATGCTGTCCGTGTAGAACGCGGCCGTCTCCTGGTCCCAGCTGATCGAACCCAGGGAGTCGCCCGAGCCCTGCCACTGGCCGTGCGACCACGGCCCCATCACCAGGCGGTTCTGCGCGTCGGGGGACAGCCGCTCGTTCACCTGGTAGGAGTTGAGCGCGCCGAACAGGTTCTCGGTGTCGAACCACCCGCCCACCACGAGCGTCGCCGGCTTCGTGCCTTTCAGGTGCGGCAGCACGTCGCGGGCCGCCCAGTACTCGTTCCACCGGTCGTTGGCCACCAGCGTATCCCAGTACGGGATCTCGCCGCGGAAGTACCGCGCATTCGCGTTGGCCAGCGGGCCCAGGCGCAGGAAGAACGCGTACTCGTCCGGCGTGCCGTGGTCGAACGGCGGGTTGCGCTGGGCCGTGGGCGCGGGGCGGACGCGGCCAAAATTCGCGTAGAAGTCGAACGCGTGCGGCAGCAGCAGCGCCCCGTTGTGATAGAAGTCGTCGCCCCCCATCCACTTCGAGACCGGGGCCTGCGGCGAGGTCGCCTTGACGGCGGGGTGGGCGTCGATCGTTCCCATCCACGCATAGAACCCCGGGTAGGATATGCCGCTGATCCCCACGCGACCGTTGCTCGCCTTCAGGTTCTTGATCAGCCACTCGACCGTGTCGTACGTGTCGGTGGTCTCGTCGATGTCGCGGCTCCCGCGCTTCACGGGCAGGTACGGCCGGACGTTGGCGTAGGTGCCTTCGGAGAAGAACGTGCCGCGCACGTCCTGGCACACGAAGATGTACCCCGCGCGCATGTGGCGCTCCTGCTGCCGCCCCACGCCGGGCG
The DNA here is from genome assembly GCA_036732805.1 of Gemmatimonadales bacterium. Classification (GTDB taxonomy): domain Bacteria; phylum Gemmatimonadota; class Gemmatimonadetes; order Gemmatimonadales; family GWC2-71-9; genus JAOTWJ01. Next base: position 7,185 of record DAINBS010000015.1, read on the forward strand.
GGTAGGTATCGGCCCCGTACGGCGAGCAGGAGTACGGTGTCCGGCGCATCAGGATGGGATGCCGGCTGCCGCTGTCGCGCGGGACGTAGATGGCCGTGAACAGGCGGACCCCGTCCCGCATCGGGATCATGACCTCCTGCTTCGTGAAGTGCGCGCGAACGTCGAACCGCTCCTGCGCAGCGAGGCCTCCCGCCACCCCGAGGGCCGCCATCGCCAGGATCGAGAGTCGCCACGTCATCCGTCACCTCCGGCCGTCACCGGCCCACAACCCGTCTTCACACGTGCTTTACGGGAATTTTCAGATCGGGAACGCATTATCCCACACCACGATGCACGAAACGTACGGCCCGTGCGGCGCGGCCGCGACCTGCACCGGGAGTTGAAACGTGCCCCTGCTGCAATTCCGTGATCTCGACGACGCGGTCGCATTCGTGCGCGACCGCAACGTGCAGATGGTGGACCTGCGGTTCTGCGGCCTCTGGGGACAGTGGCACCACGTGAGCCTTCCGGCCGGACGCCTGAGCCCCGTGCTGCTCGAGCGCGGCATCGGCTTCGACGGCTCGGCCCTCGGCATCAAGTCGGTCAAGGCCGGCGACATGACCCTGGTACCCGACCTGGCCGCGGGGTTCCTGGATCCCTGGACGGACGTGCCGATGCTGACGTTCATCTGCCAGGCGTTCGAGGCCGGCACGCGGGAGCCGTCCCCCTACGATCCGCGCCTGATCGCGCGCCGCGCGGAGGAGGTGCTCGCGCAGAGCGGCGTCGCGGATCGCAGCGTGTGGGGGCCGGAGTTCGAGTTCTACCTGTTCGACTCGGTCGCGATCGAGAACGCGATGCATGTCGCGTCGTACCGGGTCGAGTCGGCCGAGGGCGCGTGGCGGCGAAGTCAGCCCGGCAGCGGCTACGTGCTGCCCGCCCACGGCGGCTACCACGCGGCGCCGCCGTTCGACCGGCTGCACAACGCGCGGACGAAGATCAGCCTGGCGCTCGAGGCCATGGGGATCGAGGTGAAGTACCACCACCACGAGGTGGGCGGGCCCGGCCAGTGCGAGATCGAGATCCCGCTGCTGCCCGCGATCCAGGCGGCGGACGCGGTCATGCTGGTGAAATACGCCGTCCGCATGACGGCGCTCGACCTCGGGCTCACGGCCACGTTCCTGCCCAAGCCGCTGCACGGCGAAGCCGGCTCGGGCATGCACTTCCACCAGTGCCTGTGGAAGGGCGGCAAGAACGTGTTCTACAACGCGGCCGGTTACGCGCATCTCAGCGCGGCGGCCCGGCACTACATCGGGGGGTTGCTGTCCCACGGCCCGGCCGTGATGGGCCTGACCAATCCCACCACCAACTCCTACCGGCGACTGGTCCCCGGTTTCGAGGCGCCGGTGAGCGCCATCTTCTCGCTCGCCAATCGCAGCGCCGCCGTGCGCATTCCGAAGTACGCGGACCGGCCCGAGAGCACGCGCATCGAGTTCCGCCCGCCCGACGCGCTGGGCAACCCGTACCTGTCCCTTGCGGCCCAGTTGCTCGCCGGGCTCGACGGGATCCGCCGGCGCCTCGATCCGTCGGCCCTGGGCTTCGGCCCGGTGGACGACGACATCTTCGCGTGGCCGGCCGAGCGCCGCGCCACGATCAAGGCACTGCCCACCGCGTTGAGCGAGGCGCTCACCGCGCTCGAGCGGGACCGCGCGTTCCTGACGGCCGACGGCGTCTTCACCGACGAGATGCTCGACCGCTGGATCGCCCAGCGGCGCGGCGAGGAACGCGAGGTCCAACTCCGACCGCATCCCTACGAGATCGAGCTCTACTATGGCATGTGACCGCGGTCGCGCCCCAAGACGCTCCCGCTTGACCCGGTTACGCGGACGGGACAAGTTCTCGCCCTGCCTTTTCCCGAGATGCGTGCCATGACCCCGAGGAAGGTCAAGGACCCGGCGGCCGAGGCCGCGGCGGCGGCCACTGGCGGACCGGAGAACCTCGATACCGTCAGGGACATCCTGTTCGGCGGCCACATGCGGGCGGTCGAAGGACGCATCGCCCGCATCGAGGAACGCCTGGTCCGCGAGCAGGCCGCGATGCACGCGGAGCTCGAGAAGACGCTCAGCGGGCTCGAGGCGTTCACCCGCAAGGAGCTCGAGGCGCTGGGGGAGAAGCTCAAGGCCGAGCGCGCCAAACGCGCCGATGAGCTGAAAGCGCTGGGCGCCGACCTCAGGGAGCAGATGAAGAGCCTCGATCGTCGCCTTGCCCAGATGGACGAGGCCACGGGCCGCGCGGACGCCGAACTCCGCTCGCAGCTGCTCGAGCAGCAGCGTGACGCGGCCGCGGAACTCAAGCGCCTCGGCGACACGCTGACCGGCGAGTTGCGCACGGCCGAACAGACTTTGCGCGCCGAGAAGGCGGACATCTCCTCGCTGCTCGCCATCTTCTCGGACGTGGCGGTGAAGCTCAGCGAGGAGCTGCAGGTCCCGCCGGACGCCTGAGCACGCCGTGACCGCCGACGGGTCCGAGCACCCCGCGCCCCCGCTCGGGACGGATCCCGCGACGCCAGAGGACCGCGCGGCGGAGTTCGCCCGACTGCGCACACTGCTCGTCGGCCGGGAACAGGACGCCATCGCCGAGTTGCGTGAACGGCTGGAACGGGTCCGCCTCACACCGGACGCGGTGGCCGAGCACCTGCCTGAGGCGGTCGCATTGCGGGCCGGCCGGGATCAGCAACTGGCCCGGGCGTTGGGGCCCACGCTGGAGCGGGCGTTCACCGAATCGGTGCGCCGCAACCCGCAGCAGATCGCGCGGGCCATCTACCCCGCCCTGGGGCCCGCCATCCGGAAGGCCATCGCGGAGGCCATCGCCGGCCTCGTCGGCGCCATCAACCGGGCGCTCGACGAGAGCCTCTCCGTCCGCGGTCTCAGGTGGCGCTGGGAAGCCTGGCGCAGCGGCGTATCGTACGCCCAGATCGTCATGAAGCATGCGCTGGTGTACCGGGTGGAGCAGGTGTACCTGATCCACGCCGAGACCGGCCTCCTGCTCGCGCACGCGACCGCCCCCGACCTGTCGGCTCCCGACGCCGACGTGATCTCCGGCATGCTGACCGCGATCCGGGACTTCGTCGGCGACTCGTTCGAGCCCGGCGCGGACGGCGGCGGCGGCCTCCGGACGTTCAGCGTCGGGGACGTGACCGTGCTGGTCGAGGCGGGCCCCAAGGCCCTGCTCGCCGCGGTCGTGCGCGGGCAGCACCCGCCCGAGCTGCTCCGGCGGCTCCAGGAGACGCTCGAGCTGCTGCATCTGCACTTCGCGGGCCCGTTCGCGCGCTTCGAGGGCGACGCTGCCGAGTTCGAACCGTCCGTCGCGATCCTCGCCGACTGTCTCGAGACCGTGGTGGAAACCCACCGCCCGCGGCACCGGTCCCTCGCGCCGCGGATCGCGTGGGTGGTCATCGCACTGCTGGTGCTCGCGATCGTGACCGGCCTGGCCCTCCGGCACCGCCGCTGGCAGCGGGCCGTGGACGCGCTCGACGCCGAGCCCGGCGTCGTGGTCCTCGACACCGATCGCGGATGGCGCTCGTGGCGCATCACCGGGCTGCGGGACCCCCAGGCCACCGCACCCGCCGCCGTCCTGACCGCGGCGGGAGCGGATACCAACCGGATCAGGGGTGTCTGGACCTCCTACTTGTCGGCCGAGCCGTCGCTCGTCCTCGCCCGCGCGGAGCGCACGCTCGCGGCCCCGGCGTCCGTCCGGCTCCGCCTCGCGGGGGACACGCTCGTCGCCGGCGGCTCGGCCCCCACCGACTGGATCGCGCGCGCCCGGGCGCGCGCGGAGGCGATCGCGGGCGTGTCAGCCTGGCGCGACGCCGACGTCGCGCCGGAGATCCCCGCGACGCTGGGCGCCGCCGCCGACTCGCTCGCGCTGACGCGCGTACTGTTCGCGGCCGGCGGTGCGGAGCTGTCCGGGCCCGCGCTGCAGTCCGTGGCCGACGCGGCAGGATGGTGGCGCGCGCTCCAGGCAGGCGTGGGCGAGGAGTGGGTCGTGCGCCTCGACCTCGTGGGCCGGACGGATTCGACGGGGTCGCGCGAACTGAACCGGGCGCTGAGTGACGAACGCGCCGACCAGGTGGCCCGTGCGCTCGCGCGGCTGGGCCTTCCCGAACGGGCGGTGCGCCCGAGGGGCATCGGGACGCAGGACCCGCTCCCGGCGCGGGACCTCGAGGAGCGCGCGCGCCTCAATCGGAGTGTATCGTTCAGCGTCCGGTTGGACCCCGCCTCCCCGATGCAGGAGCCGCGTCCATGATCCAGAAGAAGATCTGCATGGTGGGCGTGTACGCGACCGGGAAGACGAGCCTCGTGCGGCAATTCGTGCACGCCAAGTTCTCGGACAAGTACCTGTCGACCGTTGGCGTCAAGATCGACCGCAAGCCCGTGCAGGTCCGTGACCAGGACGTCAACCTGCTCCTCTGGGACCTCGAGGGCCGGGACGGCGTGCAGGACGTCCAGACCAGCTACCTCCGCGGTGCCGCGGGCGCGATCTACGTGGCGGACGGGACGCGGCACGAGACCGTGGTGCAGGTCTACGAGCTGCGGGACCTGGTCCAACGGACCGTGGGCGAGATTCCGGAAGTGCTGGCCCTCAACAAGGTGGATCTGGCCGATCAGTGGACCGTCACGAAGGGCGACCGTGCGGACCTCGCCCGTCACCCCTGGCACGTGTTCGACACGAGCGCCAAGACGGGTGACGGTGTCGAAGCCGCCTTCCACTGGCTCGCGGCGGCCATGGTGGGTGCCCCATGATCGAGCTCAGGGTGCGCGGCCGGACCGACCGGGGCCTGGTGCGCGAGGAGAACGAGGATCACTACTTCATCGGCATCCTGCGAAAGTCGGTGGACGTGATCGAGACCAACCTCGAGGTCCAGGACGCCGTGCGGGAGCTGGGCCGGCTCGACGCCCACCTCCTGGTCGTGGCCGACGGCGTCGGCGGCGTCTCGGGCGGACGGCGCGCGAGTCAGTCCGCGGTGTTCAGCCTCGCCACGTTCATCGGCCGCACCGCCGCCTGCCACTACGACCCCAACGTCCAGCAGGAGAACGAGTTCCTCGAGCGGCTCGAGCACGCCATACGCTACGCCCACGAGGTGGTCAGCTCGCTCAGCACGCCCGGCCGGGGGCCGGCCACCACGCTGACGATGGCCATGATCATCGGCCGTCGCGTGTACATCGCGCACGTGGGAGACAGCCGCGCCTACGTCCGGAGCCGCGGACGCCTCCGCCAGATCACGCGCGATCAGACCATGGCGGCCATGCTGGAGGACGAGGGCGTGGACACGAAAGCGGCGGCACGGCTCCACCACGTGCTGGCCAGCGCCGTTGGTGCCATGGAGATGACGCCCACCATCGGACTGATCGATCTGGATCCGGGCGACGTCCTGCTGCTCTGCACCGACGGGCTCACCAAGCACGTGCCCGACGAGGCGATCGCGGAGATGCTCGCGTCCAGCCCGGACCCGGGCCCGATCTGCGACCGGCTGGTGGAGGCGGCGCTCGACGGGGGCGGCAGCGACAACGTTACCGTCGTCGTGGCCCGCGCGGACGCCTAGGCCCTCAGCGCGAGTTCCCTGTGAATGCAAAGGCCGCGGCATCGCCGCGGCCTTTGTCCTGCGCGGCGGCACCGGGAACCTGCCCCGGTGCCGCCGCGTGCATCACGCTACTGGGTCACCCGCCGCAGTTCGACGCGACGGTTCTGCGCCCGGCCCGCCCGGGTCGCGTTGTCGGCTACCGGCTCATCGGGCCCGAAGCCCTTTGCCGTGAGCTGGCCCGCCACCACGCCCTTGCTGACCAGGTACGCCATCACGGACTCCGCGCGCGCCTGGGACAGGCGGGTGTTCGTCGCGCGGGATCCGGTGCTGTCGGTATGGCCGCCGACTTCCACCTTGACGGTGGGGTTGGCCACGAGGCTCTCCGCCACGCCGTTCAGAATGGCCTTGGCCCCGTCGGTGAGCTCCGCGCTGTTCGTCGCGAAGGTCACGCCCTGGAGCACCACCCGCACCGCGTTCTCTTCGAACAGCACCGGACAGCCCGTGGCGTCCACCCGCGCGCCTGCCGCCGTGGTGGGGCACTTGTCGATGCCGTTCGGCACGCCGTCGCCGTCCCCATCCTGCGGGCAGCCCGCGGCATCCACCGTGGCACCGCGCGGCGTGTTCGCGCACCGATCCGCGTTGTCGGCCACGCCGTCACCATCGCTGTCCCGCGGGCAGCCGTTCTCGGTCACCGCCACGCCGGCCGGCGTGTTTGCGCACCGGTCCCGCGCATCGGCGACGCCGTCCTTGTCGGCATCCGGCGGGCAGCCGGCGGCGTCCACTGACTCGCCCTGCGGCGTGTTGGCGCAACGATCGAGGTCGTCACGCACGCCGTCCTTGTCGCCGTCCAGCACGCAGCCGTTGGCGTCCACGGGGGCGCCCTGCGGCGTGTTGGGGCAGGTGTCGCGGAAGTCGGCGACGCCGTCCCGGTCCGTATCCACCGGGCATCCGCGCGCGTCCACTACGACGCCTTCCGGCGTGTCGGGGCAGGCGTCGTTGGCATCGCTCACGCCGTCCTTGTCGGCGTCGGCCGCGGCGCCGAACGTGTAGCTGAGGCCCAGCTGCCCACCCCAGGTGAAGTTCTGGTCCGCCAGATTCTCGGGGCTCGGGATGTAGTTGGCGAACACGTCGCCGCGAATCGAGACGGCTGGCGTGGCCCAAACCCGGAAGCCGACCAGCCCGGTGGGCCCGTGGTCCTTGACGCTCTCCTCGCCCTCGGTGGTGTAGATGTCATAGACGTACCCGGCGCCGAGGTGGAGGCCAAACTGCTCCACGATCGGGAGATGGTAGATCAGCCGGGCGGCGATATCCCAGTTCTTGACACTGATGTCGCCCACCTCCGTCTTGACGGGCGTGAACGCCCCCGCGGCTTCGAGCGAGAGGTTCGGGACGAGGAACGCCCCGAGCCGCGCGCCGCCGCCGAACGCTTCCTTCAGTCCCATGTTGTTGTCGAACAGGGTGTATCGGCCGAACACCCCGATCTCGATCGCCCCCGGACGCTGCGCCTGCAACGGCGCGGCGAGCAAGGCCGCAGCCACAGTCGCAAGGGCGACACGGCCTATCAGGTGAGTACGCATGGTCTCCTCGCTGCTGAGGTGATCCGACCCCGGCGGGCCCTCCTTGGAAAGAACCGGCGGGTCGCCGGGCACCGCATGGCATCACGTACGATCAATCTACCCGCCGGGGCGAACCCGCGGGTGTGGACACCGTCAAGGCGCTGCGGACCCGCAAGCCCGACAACCTCGCGCAGGCCCTCGCCACCACCAACGCGCAGCGGCACCTGACCCGGGCCACCCCCGGCGTCCGCAGCGTCCAGGGCTGGATCGTCAAGGCCGCGCGCATGGACCCGTGATCACGTACTGACGTTCCGGGGAACCTCCACGGCCCGCGCCCCGACACGGGCGCGGGCCCGGCGGTACGTTTCGGATCATGGGCCGTGGAGGGCTGCGGTTGAGCGACGCTGGCCCCTGTCGTGATGGGCATGCTCGGGCGGACCCAGCGGCAGCAGGGCCTGGACACGTCGGCGCTTTCGAAGATGCTGCAGGGCGAACAGCAGCGCGCCGCCGCTCCCGCCCTCGGCGGCCTGGCGAAGCTGCTGGACGCCGATGGTGACGGACAGGTGATGGACGATCTCGCCAAGGCGGGCGGCAGCCTGCTCGGCGGATTGTTCGGCAAACGGAAGGCATGAAGCACGGACCCCGCACAGGGTTGGGATTCGACGAACCCACAACCCAGAGGAACCGAACCATGGGGATCTTCGACTTCATCAAGGGCGCCGGCGAGAAGGTCGGCGTGAAGGACAAGGAAGCGCAGGAGACCGAGGCGTCGCAGGAGGCGGTGATGAGTGGGAAGCTCCGCCGCCACCTTCAGGGCCTGAAGCTGCAGATCGAGAACGTCAACGTCGCGTTCAACGACGGCGTCGCCACGGTCCGCGGCAAGGCGGCATCGCAGGCGGAGCGCGAGAAGGCAATCCTCGCCCTCGGCAACACGCAGGGCGTCTCGCGCGTGGTGGACGAGATGACCGTGGGGGTCCCCGCGCCGGAGGCCAAGTTCTACACGGTGCTCAAGGGCGACACGCTGTCCAAGATCGCGAAGGCCCAGTACGGCGACGCGATGAAGTACCCGGTCATTTTCGAGGCCAACAAGCCCATGCTCAGCGATCCGAACAAGATCTATCCCGGACAGGTGCTCCGGATTCCACCGATGAGCTGAGCGCGCCGTTCCGGCGCCATCCGGCGGGAGCCGGCGCCTTGCGGCGTCGGCTCCCGCCTCACGTTCTCACGTCCTCTCGTTCTAACGTATCCCCAGCTCCAGCCGCGCCCCCGTGACCTCCAGGCGCCCCTCCAGCACTTCCGTCGTCGCGGCGTCCGCGAGTCCGTGGAATCCGGGCTGCTTGCCGCCCACTGCGATCGCGAACGCGCCCGGCTCCACCGCCTCCCTGCCCTCGCCGTCGATCACCGCCAGTTGTCTCGGGGTGAGCGTGAACGTCACGCGCCGCCGCTCACCGGGCCGGAGCGTCACTCGCCGGAACCCCTGGAGGGCGCGGATCGGCACGGGCACCGACGCCGCGAGGTCGCTCACGTACAGCTGCACCACCTCGTCGGCCGTCACCGCACCCGCGTTCTCGACCTCCACCGAAACACGCACCGTATCGCCCGCCGTGACCCGGTCGGGGAGGCGGAGGTCGCGGTAGCGGAACGTGGTGTAGCTCAGCCCGTGTCCGAACGGGAACAGCGGCTCGCCCGCGAAGTAGCGATACGTGCGACCCCGCATGCGGTAGTCGTCGAACGGCGGGAGATCGTCGACCGACCGGTACACGGTCACCGGCAGGCGTCCGCCCGGGCTCACGTCGCCGAACAGGACGTCCGCCAGCGCATCGCCCGCGGCCTGTCCCGGATACCACGCCTCGACGATGGCCGACACGTGCTCCGCGGCCCACGGGATGGCCACCGCGCTGCCGTTGAGCAGCACGAGCACCACCGGCTTCCCGACACCGGCCACGGCGCGGAGCAGCGAGTCCTGGGGCGCGGGGAGGCCGAGCGTCACGCGGTCACCGCCCGCGAACCCCGGGACGTCCACCGGCATCTCCTCGCCCTCGAGGCGCGGCGAGAGGCCGAGCATCAGGATCACGGCGTCCGCCCGGCGGGCGGCCGCGAGCGCGTTCTCCAGCGCGTGCGGGTCCGGCGCCGCCCAGACGAGCTGCACGATCGCGTCGGCGCGCCGGTCGAAGTACTCGACCCGGAGCGCCCCGGGCTTCCCTGCCGTGAGATCCACGAAGGCCCATTGCGTCAGCACGACATGGCGCTCGGAGAACTCGACCAGGAGCGAGTCGTCCAGGAACAGCCGGGCCCCGCCGGATGCGCGGATCCCGAGAGCGTGACGCCCGGACGCGGACGGGACCAGCGACCCGGTCCAGCGCACGGAGAAGCTGTCCGGCGGCAGCCCCGCGGCCGGTGCCGCGTTCCACCATGTGAAGTCGATCGTCGGGTCCGGGCGCGTCACGATCGGCTCCCCGGGAAAGCCGTGGCCGCCAAAGTAGGCGCCGCGGAGATCGCGCAGGGCGGTCGGCGGCACTACGGTGAGCGTCGGGATCCCCGGCGCCACCTCGCTCCCGCGGACAAACAGCACCGCCGTGCCCGCTCCCACGGCGTTGCGGATCCCCTCGAGGGGGGTGACCGGCGCCGCCGGCAGGCCGTTGTAGTTGCCCAGCAGGAGATCCACGTCGTCCGCGTTGGGGCCGATGACGGCAATCGTGTCGAGGTCCTTGCGCAGCGGGAGCAGCCCGCCCGCGTTCGTGAGCAGCACGATGGACTTCACGGCGGCGTCGCGCGCGAGCGCGCGATGGCTGGGATCGTCGATCAGCGTCACCGCGGAAGGGAGCGCGTTCGCCTCCCGGGCCCACGGCACGACGTCCGGCGGATCGAACATCCCCAGGCGGAACCGCGCCCGCAGCAGCCGCGTGAGGGCCGAATCCACCTGTGCCTCGGTCACCAGCCCGCGCGTCACCGCGGCCACGAGGCTCCGGTACTCGGGGCCGCAGCTCAGGTCGGTGCCGGCCCGCAGCGCTTGGGCGGCGGCCTCGACCTCGTCCACGGCCACCCCGTGGCCGGTGTGGAAGTCGCTGATGGCCCAGCAGTCCGACACGACATACCCGCCGAACCCCCAGCGCCCGCGCAGCACGTCGCGCAGCAGCAGGCCGCTCGCGCACGCCGGGTCCCCGAACACCCGATTGTACGCGCACATGACGGACCCGGCGCCGCCCTCGACGATGGCGGCCTCGAAGTGCGGCAGGTAGGTCCCCCACAGATCTCCCTGGCTCACCACCGCGTCGAACCGGTGCCGGTCGGGCTCCGGTCCGCTGTGCACGGCGAAGTGCTTGGGGGTCGCCACCGTCTTGAGGTAGCGCGGGTCGTCGCCCTGCATGCCACGCACGAACGCCACCGCGAGGCGTCCCGCGAGATACGGGTCTTCGCCGTAGGTCTCCATCCCGCGCCCCCAGCGGGGGTCGCGGAAGATGTTGATGTTGGGCGACCAGAAGGTGAGGCCCTCGTAGATGCCGCGTCGTCCCTGCCGGGCGGCCTCGTGGTGCTTGGCCCGGGCCTCGTCAGAGATGACGCTCGCAATCCGATGGATCAGCGCGGTGTCCCAGGTCGCCGCGAGGCCGATGGCCTGCGGGAACACCGTGGCCCGGCCCGCCCGGGCAACTCCATGGAGCCCCTCGTTCCACCAGTCGTAGGCGGGAATCCCGAGCCGCGGGATGGCCGCGGACTCGTGCTGCAGCTGCGACACTTTCTCCTCGAGGCTCAGGCGGCCGATCAGGTCGCCGATCCTGGTCTCGAGCGGGAGCGCGGCATCCTGGAACGGGTACGCGGGCGATGGTGTCACGCCCCGGGCGCAGGCCCCCAGGAGGGGCAGGACGAGCACGGCGAATCCGGCACGTGGCTTCATGGTCTCCCTCACGCAGAGCGGTGGCGGGCGGCGGCCCCGGCGGTCGAAGATGCACGCCGGAAGCGGGGCTGGCGAGCGGGGCCCGCCCGACGGCGTTGGGCCGCCCCTTGCGCTCGCGCGGAATGAGGGAGATGCTTCGAGAATCCAGTGAAAGAGGGGCACCCCTGCGCCGGCTCCGTATCGCCATCGTTGATCTCGTCACCAAAGGCCCCACCCGCTCCCTCTGGGCGCGGGTGATGAACGCCAACTTCGCCAGCATCATGCCCCAGGCCCTCGCCGTATGGTGCGAGGAGGCCGGGCACGAAGTGTCGTTCCTCTGCTACACGGGCTTCGAGAAGCTGCCGCTCGAATTCCCGCACAAGCCCGACGTCGTGTTCATCGGCGCGTTCACCCAGGCGGCTCAGCTCTCCTACGCCCTCTCGGCCATGCTGCGCGCGCAGGGCGCGGTGACGGTGCTGGGTGGGCCGCATGCGCGCTGCTATCCCGAGGACGCCTGCCGCTATTTCGACTACGTCCTGGGGTTCACCGGCCGCGCGCTGGTCCGCGATCTGCTGGCGGACCTGCGGCCCAACCCCGCGGGCGGGGTCCACCTCGAGGCCGCGGCACAGCCCGCGGCGCTTCCGGGGGTCCGGGAGCGGTGGAAGTTCATCGAGCCCACGCTCAAGAAGGCGCCGGCCATCCAGATCGTCCCCATGCTCGGCAGCCTGGGCTGCCCGTACACCTGCAGCTTCTGCATCGACTCGTCAGTCCCGTACCAGCCTCTCGACTTCGACGTCATGAAGGACGACCTCCGGTTCCTCCAGACGAAGTTCAAGCGGCCGCGGGTTGCCTGGCACGATCCCAACTTCGGGGTGCGGTTCGACGACGTGATGGACGCCATCGAAGAGGCCGTGCCTCCCGACGCCATCGATTTCATCGCCGAGAGCAGCCTGTCGCTGCTTTCGGAGCCGCACCTCCAGCGGCTCCAGCGGAACGGGTTCAAGGCCATTCTGCCGGGGGTCGAGTCGTGGTACGACCTCGGCAACAAGTCCCGAACGGGCAAGCAGCTGGGTATGGAGAAGGTGCTCAAGGTCTCCGACCACGTGAACATGATCCAGCGGTACATCCCCTACATCCAGGCCAACTTCGTCATGGGGCTGGACGGCGACAGCGGGCCCGAGCCGTTCGAACTGACCAAGCAGTTCATCGACCGATCGCCGTCGGCGTTCCCCGGCTACTCCCTCCTGTCCGCGTTCGGCCGGGCCGCGCCGCTCAACCTGGACTACCAGCGCGACGACCGGGTGCTCGGGTTCCCGTTCCATTTCCTGAACAACAATCAGGCGATGAATGTGAAGCCGGCCAACTACGAGTGGCCCGACTTCTACGACCACGTGATCGACGTCACGCGCCACAGCTTCTCGTGGCGCGCGATCGGCCGACGCTTCCACGCCATCAAGGCGCGCATTCCCCGGTGGATGAACGTCGTGCGGGCCATCTCGTCCGAGGGCTTCGGGCGGATCCGCTACTACAGTGAGGTGCGACGGCAGCTCGTCGAGGACCGGATGTTCCGCGGCTTCTTCGAAGGCGAGCACGACAACATCCCCAGGTTCTTCCTGCACCGGCTGCAGAAGGACCTCGGACCGCTGTGGGACTGGCTGCCCAGGGGGGCCATCGTGCACGACCCCAAGGCCTACCTGAAAGCCAACGGCAACTCCAAGCTGACGCCCATTACGCGGGTCGCGGGGATGGCGGCCGCGCGGTAGCACGCCCACGGATGGCGCCATGCAGCGCGACTACATCCTCCGGCTGATCGAGCAGGCCGCGGCCATCCTGAAGCACCTGCTGCTGCGGCTGCGGGAGCGGGGCGTGGACGCCGCCGGCATGCGGCAGGACCTCCAGCGCGCCGCCCACCTGGGGAG
>DAINBS010000016.1:0-19614 GCA_036732805.1 Gemmatimonadales bacterium
CTCGGCGATGGGTGTGGCGCGCCGGTCCCGGGTGTGCACCGCGCCGTCGATCTCACCCTTCAGGAACAGCCTGCCCGCGAACAGGGCGGCGCCGCCCGCCAGCCCCACCACGAAGTTCTCCTCCGGCGTGACGGCGAACGGATTGGCGGCAACATCGGATGGGAGCACGGGGGCGCCGCTGTCGCCGGGATTCGCGAGCGAGTTCTCGTCATCCCAGGTCCGGAGCACCATCAGCTGGATGAACGACGCGTACTGGTTGCCGTCGTCTCGCCCGAGCCCGATGCGGCCGCCCACCGTCCGGCGGGCGTAGCCGCCCGAGGTGAGGCCGCCGAACACCGCGCGCTGCGCGCTGCCGCCGAACACGCCGAACCGCAGCAGACCGGGGTTGAGCTCGATCCCCGCGCCGCGCACCCGGAGCCCGGCAAAGGTGCGGGACGTGTAGGACTCGCTGAACGTGCCCACGTGCGCCCGGCCCCAGCGCCACGACGGGTGGAGGCCGAACTCGTTGAGCCGCTGGCGGCCGGGGAGGCCGCTGAGCCCGACGTCGGATCCCTGGTCGGTCGAGACCAGGAGGTTGACGGACAGGTTTACCGAGCCCATCAGCGTCATGCTGGGATTCATGTAGAGCTGCTGGGTGCCCCACGGACGCCGCGGCTCGGCGCCGTAGATCTGGTACAGCTCGCTCCGGGCACCCATCTCCCCCCGCAGGCGGAACGGCTGTGAGAGGTCGGGCGGCCGGACCTGGCCGGCGGCGAAGCCCGGCCAGAGCAGGGGGGCGCCGAGCGCGAGCGCGAGCCACTGGGCGCGGGCGGTCATCGGCGGAGCAGGGCTCCGAACACCTGCGCGGCGGCGGCGGTCGGGTCGCCGAAGTTCAGGGTCTCTTCGATGGCGAACGGTGCGTCGAGGAACGTGCCGTTCATGGTCCAGCGCACGGCTTCGCCGCGCAGCAGGCCGTCCAGGCTCGCATGGAAGGCGGCGCGTTCGATGGCGAGGATCATGTCCGCTTCGCGCAGCTGCTGGTCGAGCTTCGCGAGCTGATCCTGCAGGGTCCGGAGGTCTGCCTGCGCCTGCTCGAGCTGCGCCCGGAGCGTCCGGACGGCGGCGTCGGCCTGCATGAGCAGGACGTTCTGATCCACCGGCGGGATCGTAGCCAGCACGCGCTGGGCCATCTGGACCGCCGCTGCCCGGGCCGTGTAGGTGCCGGCCCGCGCCAAGTACGTGGTATGCCAGCTTGCGTATGTGGTCCAGCGCTGTGTCTTGAGCGCGACCTGGTAGGCGGGAGTGTTGCGCCAGGTGGCGTACGCGGCGTTGCGCTGGCTCAGCGCCGCGTTGGCGGCGCTCGCCGCCTGCGCGGCCGCGGCCTGGGCGGACCGCACCGCGTCTTCGGCAAGACCGCGGCTGGCTTCGAGCGCCGCGCGCAACTGGGCGGCCGTGGCCTGCGCCAGGCCGAGTGCCTGATCGACGCCGGTGAGCGTCGCGTCGGCTGCGGCGGTCAGTCCCTGCGCGGCGTCCACGAACCGGGTCGCGGCCTCGCGGATGATCGGGTTGAGCAGCTCAGCCAGATCGCTCTCCGCCACCCCGTCCACCTGGAACGACGGGCTCCGCAGGTTGAACTCCGCTTGCGCGGTGAGCGTGGCGCGGAACAGGTTGTAGATCTCGCTCTCGGTGCGGAACCGCAGGAACTGGCGGGTCAGCTCCAGGTCCACGAGCTGGCGCGCGGTGAACAGCTGGACCTGGCCGCTCAGCCGGAGGTGCTGGTCGTCCGGGGTGACCGTGAGGTCCAGCTCCGCGTCGTCCCAGACCAGCGGGCCCGCGGTGAACGCCGCGAGATGCCCGCGTGCCCAGAGCCCGTCTTCACCCACGTTGATGTCCACGCCCGCGACGTTCATCGGCTCGCCGTTGGGCTGGCCCACCCACAGCTCGCCCTTGATGGCCATGCCGCGCTCCACCCCCAGCTCGGGCGACGCCTTGGGCGCGTACTTGAGCGCCACGTCGCGGAAGTCGATGTCGGGCAGCGCGTCTAGCGGGATGGCCGGCGTCGAGGGGCCCGGCGCACCCGTGGCGGCCGCCGCCGCGTCGCGGGCCGCGCGCATCTGCTGCTGCAGCATGATCAGGTCCGACAGCCCGAAGCCGGCTTCGCTCGCGCCCGCGAACATGAAGTTCGTGGGGACGCCGGCCGGGCTGATCGCGATCGACACGGCGACGTCGATGTCCTTCTCGCCGATCACCATCCGGCCGGCGAAACCCGGCTCGATGCTGCCGGTGGGGGTGATGGCGAGCTTGAAGAGCAGCTCGTTGATGACCAGCCACTCGATCCCGAAGGGCTGCTGCCATCCGCCCTCCGCCCGGAGGCCGCCCGACAGGGAGGCGCCGGTGCGCGCGAGCGTGGCGGCGAGGAAGAAATCCAGCAGGGCGTCGTCGATCGTGATCCCGATCTCGCCCACCAGCCGCACCGACGGCAGCCCGGTCAGCTCGAGCGCGATCTGGCCCTGACGGAACCACGCGGGTGCGCCCGCGGGCCGCATCGGCGGCAGCTCGGCGCGGAGGTAGAGGTCCTTGATGATGTCGAGACCGCCCGCCGCAGGGTTCGCGAGCATGGTGAGGCTCTTGCCCAGCGTTCCCTGCAGCAGCACCGAGCCCCGCTCGATGCCCAACGCGTTCATGATCGCATTGAGCGGGTGATCGGCCGGGAGGTCCTCCACCGGGATGACCGAGAGGAGACTGAGCCCGGGTTTCAGCGTCAGGGTGAAGGTCTCGGCCTGGTAGATCTCCCGCAGGAACAGGAAGACCTCGAGCGGCAGAGCCTCGGCGGGGAGCGCTACCTCCTCGGTCGTGACGAACAGCGCCACGTTGGACAGCGTGAGCTGGTCGAGCACCGGATTGGCGAGGGCCGGCAACGCCTCCGTGAGCGACCAGGCGTCCGGGCGGATTGCCAGCACGGTACCCCGACCCCCGCTGACGGCGTCGAACGTCCACGCCAGGACCTCGGCGTTCTGGTTGAGCAGTGTGGCCCGGGCCGTGGCCGCGACCGAGCCGTCCCCGCTCGTGGTGATCACGAGGTCGGTCAGGTCCAGGAACCCAGGCGGCAGCTGGAGCCCGTCCTGCGCCCGCGCCGCCGGCGGCGTGCCTGCCGCGAGGGCGAGCGCGAGCCACACGTAACGTCCGCGGCCGGTCATTGCACCCGCTCCCGCACCGCGCCTGCCGCGTCCCGCACCAGGGCGCCGAGGTCCGCCAACGACATGTTGCCGAGTGAGAGCCGCGCCTGGCAGTACCACTCCTTGAGGATCTGCTTGCCGAAGATCGTGCAGCCGGGCGGCCGTACCGCGTTCACGCGCTCCTGGAGCTTCTTCGTGGCGTTGAGCCCCTCGAGCGTTGCCAGGTTCGACGTGGACGTGGCAATCCATTCCTCGTAGTTGCTGATCCACTCCCGGTGCTTGGCGCTGTCCGCCGCGGTCGTGGCCTTGGCGTACTCTTCGCGGGTGAACGCCAGGCGGTCCTCCCACCGGCTGATGTCGGCCTTCATCTTGTCGATGCTGCCCAGCACGGGCGGCGTCGGCTTCTTCCCGAGCGTGAGCGCGAGCTTGACCAGCGCGTCCTGGTCCCCCCAGCCACCCGACGCCGACAGCGTCATCATGAACTCGCCGGCCTTGGAGAGCCCGTTTTCCTCCTGGCCGGCCAGCATGTAGCCGAGCTCCAGCTCGAGGTTGCCAAACACGAACTGGGTTTGGGCGATGGACCAGGTCGCGTCCAGCGCGTACTTGTTCACCAGTTTCGCCTCGGGCGCGGACCTCCCGAACTCCCCGTCCTTGAGGCTGCCCTCCACGGACAGATCCAGGCCGAGCGTGCTGGCCAACTCCGCGCCGGGATCGAGCCGGAGGGCGTTCACCACGGCGTCGGTGAGCTCGATGTGGTGGTTCACGTTGAGGATCAGGTGCAGCTGGGCCGACCCGTCGTCGCGTCCGGTGACCTGAATCGTGTCCTTGAGCGCCAGCTCGAGCTCAAAATTCATGGCCTTGAACAGGTTGCCGAGCACGAGCGGCGGCTCACGCGTGGGGAGCGCGGCGCGGAAGTTGAGGAACTCCTGCTCGACCGAGTAGTCGGCCGTTCCCTCGCCCCCGGCGGAGCGTGTGAAGCCAACGCTCATGTTGTTGTTGACGCCCACGAATCCCTGGAGCACGATCTCCTTCTCGTCGTAGCCCAGCGCCTGGAAGAACGGCCAGAAGCGGCGCTCCTGGAGCTTCCACACGCTCAGGATGTTCAGACCAGGCCGGGCATCCAGCTCCCGATCGTTCAGGAAGTCGGTGACTCTCGCGAACCCATCCGGGGCCGCCACGTCCAACTCGAAGGGCGTGAAGACCAGGATGCACGACTCGAGACCGACCGATTCGAAGGTGGCGTCCTCGAAGAAGCAGGGATCGTTCGTCTCGGCGCGGCGAATGCCGATCCACTGCAGCGCGGCCACGTCGAGCGCTCCCGTGCAGTCGCCGAAGGCCATCACACGCCACGGCCGGCCGTTCTTGCCGGTGAACTCGGCTTCGAGCGCCCAGGTCTTCTCGCCTGTGGTCGAGCGGTGCCGGTACACGCCTGCCTGCGCGGCCAGCCGTTCCAGGAAGGCATACGGGCTGCTCACGCCGACCGTGTAGGTGGGCCTGGTGGGCTGCGTCGGCTCGTCGCGGCAGAGAAGCCGCTGCACGACCTCGTTGTCCGGCGCCTCAGGCGCCGCGTCGCCGTCCTGAGTGTTCAGGACGACGAGGTCGACGGTCATCGCCGAGTTTTCGGGGACGTCGTCCGTCTGGTCGTCGTACCTGAACGTCCAGGTCTCGCTCGCCCCGTTGTTGGCCGAGGCCGCGTAGCCGTTCTGGTCCATCGCGACCACGCGCCACGCGTAGGTCTTCCCGGACTCGAGCGGCAGCCCGTCCACCGGATACGTGAGGCTGGTGGTGCCGACGTCGAGGTTCTCGTAGTGCAGGATGTTCGACGAGAGCGCGGCGTCCGGCAGCTGGCCCGGCAGCATCTCGGCAATCTGAAGCACGTACTGGAGCGTGTAGTCCGTCGGCACCTGGAGCGGCGTCCACTGGAGGATGGGTGCCATGGACGCCACGACGTCGCCGTCCGCCGGCGCGATCAGCATGGGCGGATCCGGATACAGGATCGTGAACTCCGCGCACTCCCGCGCCAGCACGAACCCGGAGAGGTCCGTCACGGCGACACACGCCACGTAGTCGCCCTCCGGGAGCCGCCCGCTTCGCCGCACCAGGTCTTCGATGTCGGGATCGTGGTCCTGGGTGCCCGCGATCTCCGTCAGGTCGTCGTAGATCACCGGCGTGTTGGGCGGAATGGTCTGCGGATCGCTCCGCCCCGTGGTGACCACGCTCCCCGCCGCGTTCCGCACCTCGGAATACAGGATGACGTTCTGAGCCTGACTGCCGGTGTTCAGGACCGTCAACGACGCGATGGTGGGATTGGTCTCCCAGTCGCTCAGATACGGCGACGGGAACGGGACGACCATGAGCGTCGCGTCCCAGACATTCTGGGCATGCGCCGGCGCCGCGGCGCCCACGAGACATGTGAGAGCCACGAGCGCTGCGAAGCGCGTGCTCCAGAACACCGCACGAAGCGGTTGGACGGGGCGCATATCCTGCGGGCGTTCCGCTGTGACGCTGCCTCGAGCCGGTGGTTGGGACCGGCGGGACCGGAACGCCATCGTGACGATGGAGTGACCGATCTTGTCGATGCAAGGCGCAGGCCGCAAGACCCGGCTCGCCGCTGACCGTTGCGCGCACGCCACGCCCCCGTCCCGGGCGCCCGCGGCGCGGGTGGAGCGTAACGGCCAACGGCTAACGGCCAACGGCCAACGGCCAACGGCTAACGGCTAACGGCTAACGCTCAGCCCACCCGCCTCACGCTCTCCCAGGTCAGGATGGCCTGCTTCCGCTCCGGGCCCCACCGGTAGCCGCCCAACGTGCCCGAGGCCCGCAGGACGCGGTGGCAGGGGACGAGGAACGCGACGGGATTGTCCCCCACCGCCGAGCCCACCGCCCGGCTCGCGGTGGGCTTGCCGATGGTCTGGGCGAGGTCGCCGTACGACGTCGTGGCGCCTTCGGGAATCGCGAGCAGGGCCTCCCACACCTTGAGCTGGAAGTTGGTGCCGCGGAGGTGCAGCGTGAGCGGTCGTCCGGGCTGTGCCTGGTCGAAGATCCGCTCGATGACGTCGGCGGTTCCGCGCTGGTCGCGCACGAGATGCGCCGCCGGCCAGTCGTGCGAGAGCCGCTCCACGGTGGCTCCGCGCTCGCGGTCGTCAAAGCCCAAAGCGCAGATCCCGCGGTCGGTGAGCGCCACCGTGGCTCCGCCGAACGGCGTGTCGTGATGCCCCCAGCGGATGGTGAGGCCCGCGCCGGCGGTGCGGACGTTCCCGGGGGTAACGGCGTCCACCGCCACCAGCAGGTCGTGCAGCCGGCCCGCGCCCGAAAGCCCAACCTCGTAGGCGGTGTCGAGCACCGTCCTGCCCTCCCGCAGCGCCGTCTTGGCGCGCTGGGCCTTCTGGTACTGCATGAGCCGCGCGGGGCTCACCCCGGCCCAGCGGCGGAACAGCCGCTGGAAGTGGAACGGGCTCAGCCCCGCCGCGCGGGCAACGTCCTCGAGCGCCAGGCGCTCGTCGCGGTGCGCGTCGAGGTAGTCGAGCGCCCTGGTCACGCGGTCGTAGTCGGAGATTCGCATGGGGGCAATGTGCGTCGGGCCGGCCCCCCTCTCAACCCGGATCTTGCTGGTGTTAGCCGTCAGCCGTTGGCCGTCAGCCGTAGTCCCCGATTGCCGGCCGCGCCTGTGGTCCGCGGCAAACCGTCAGCGCCGACCTGCCTATTGGAAGCAGCAAGCGGCTAACGTCTAACGGCCAACGGCCAACGGCCAACGGCGAACGGCAAGACGGCTAACGGCCAACGGCCAATGCCGGTATCTTCCCGCCGCCCTCACAGGACCACTGCGATGCGGACCCGCGTTACCCTTCTGATCGGCCTCCTCGCCGCCGGGCCCCTCGCGGCCCAGGACCGCGACGCCCGCGTCAACGCGGCCGTGCAGCGCGTCACCGATGGCGTCACCGAGATCCGTCACCACCTCCACCAGAACCCGGAGCTGGGGAACCGCGAATTCGAGACGGCGAAGCTCGTGGCCGAGCGCCTGCGCGCGCTGGGGCTGGACGAGGTGCGCAGCGGTATCGCGCACACGGGGGTGATCGGCGTGCTGCGCGGCGGGCGTCCCGGCCCGGTGGTGGCCGTGCGCGCCGATATGGACGCCCTGCCCGTCACCGAGGACACGCCGTATCCGTTCAAGTCCGCGGTCCGCGCCACCTACCTGGGACAGGAGGTGGGCGTGTCGCACGCGTGCGGGCACGACGTGCACGTCGCGATCCAGCTCGGCGTGGCCGAGGTGCTCACGGGCATGAAGCGCGAGCTGCCGGGGACGGTCCTGTTCATCTTCCAGCCCGCCGAAGAAGGACCGCCGCCCGGTGAGCGGGGCGGCGCGGCGCTCATGCTCGAGGAAGGGGCCTTTGCCGACCCGCGTCCGAGCGCCGTGCTCGGGCTGCATACTCAGGCGTCGCTCGACGTCGGCATCGTGGGCTACACGCCGGGCCCGGCGCTCGCGGCGACCGACCACTTCTGGATCACGGTGAAGGGCCGCCAGGCCCACGGGGCGTCACCCGACCTGAGCGTGGACCCCGTGGTGACGGCGGCGCAGGTGGTGCTCGCGCTCCAGACGATCCGCTCGCGCAACCTCCCGCCGCTCGAACCGAGCGTGCTCACGGTGGGCATGATCCACGGCGGGGAGCGGTTCAACATCATCCCGGGCGAGGTGCGCCTCGAGGGCACCGTGCGCACGTACTCCACCAGCGCGCAGGACCAGGCGGAGCGGCGGATCCGGGAGATCGTGGCGGGGGTGACGGCGTCGGCGGGCGCCACCTTCGAGATCACCTACGAACGCGGCTCGCCACCTGTGGTGAACGATCTGGCGCTGACGGCGCGGATGGTCCCCACGCTCGAGCGCATCCTGGGAGCGCAGAACGTACGCCGCATCGACCCCGCGATGGTGGGCGAGGACTTCTCCTACTTCGCCAATCAGGTCCCGGGCCTGTTCTACCGGCTCGGCGTCCAGAAGCCGGGCACGACGTCCGGGGACCACCATACCCCGACCTTCCAGGCCGACGACTCGGCGATCCCGATCGGGATCCGGGTGATGACGGGGTTGGTGCTGGACTACCTCGGCCGATAGCCAATAGCCGATGGCCGTCACCGCGAGCCGAATCGCGCATGGGCGTGCTCGGCTCACGGCTGACGGCTAACGGCCAACGGTCAGAACACCACCTGGGCCTCGACGCTCCACCGGTCGAGGTCCGTCGTGGCCTGCGGGATGTCCTCGATCAGCGTGTAGAAGCCCGCGAACCGGAGGAACGGGGTGGGGAACGCCTCCAGGCCGAACCGCGCGCGTATGCGCTCGTTTTCGGCGATGTCCATGTTCGGATCGAGCCACCCGTAGGTCACCTTGGCGTTGAGCCCCCGCACGAGCAGCCAGTCGGCCTCGCCGTAGGCCATCAACTGACGGACCGTGTCGCCCTGCACGGGCTTGTCCCGCACGAAGTCCAGTTCCCCGAGGAGCACCAGGGGCCCCACGCCGACGCCGCCGAAGCCGCCCACGGCCTCGCGGCGGACGCTGGCGCCGTCGTTGAGTGACGCCGAGGCGCCGAGCCGGAAGCGGCGGAACACCATCGCGGCGCTCGAGGTCACCTGCTTGCCGTTGTCGTTCTCCACGGCGCCCGAGTTGCCGTTCGTGAGGGCGACCGCGAGGGCGAGCGGCCCCGGCTCCAGGCCCACCTCGATGCCCTGGTCCGGCGTGAAGTACGAGAAGCCCGTGCGCTCCCGGATGTACTCGGCGTCGTCCTGGAGGCGCAGGCCGTAGGGCAGCAGGAACTTGCCGGCCTTGATGTAACTCTCGCCCGGAAGGCGCTTCACCATCCCGAACGCCTCACGCGCCACGGCGCGGTCGGGCCCCACCGTCTGATCGATGTACAGCACGAGCCGGTTCTCCAGCAGCTCGGCCGCGGCGTACACCTGGGCCACGTCGAGCCCGATGCTCGTGCGCGGCGTGGATTCGTCGAAGGTTCCGGACGCCTCGACGCGGAGGTCCGCGCCGATTTGCAGGAACTCCGCGAGGTTCCGGCTGACCACCGTGCCGGGCTTCATCGGGAGCTGGGTCTGGGCATAGATCCCGCCGAAGGCGTTCCGGTTGCCGCCGCCGGTGACGTTGGTGTGGCAGGACGAGCACTTGAGTCCGGTCCGCAACGCGAGGTAGGGCTCCGCGGCGGCGGGCCCGGCCACGACAAGGACGCCGGCGAGAACAAGGGCGATGCGCATGATGGCCTCCGTCAGTTGTCGAGGGCGCCGGCCGTGATCCAGGCCCGGATGGTCGCGATCTGCTCGGCGGTGAGCGGGTTCCCGCCCAGCGGCATCCGGCCGCCGCTGCCGCCCACCGATCCCTGGGTCCCCTGGATCTTGTGGACGAGGTAGCTGGAATCGGGGAGGGACGGACGCACGCGCATCAGGTCCGGGGCCTCCTGCGATGGGACGTTCACGATGGCGGCGTACGCCTGCCCCGCCGACAGATTCTGGCCGACCGCCGGACTGGTGCCCGCATGGCATCCGGAGACCGCGCAGTTGGCCGTGAGGATCGGCTGGACGTCACCCGAAAGGGTGACGCTGTCGCCGGGTGGTGGGGTGCCGATCGGGTTGCCGTTCTCGTCGAGGCCGGTGCCGTCACCGACGCATGCCGCGACCACGAAGAGGAGCACGAACGAGACAGCGGACCATCGCATGGACGCTCCGGGGCTGGGGTTCCGGAAGGTGCCGCGCGGCCGCTGGGGTGGCGAGCGCGGCGACACTGCCTGCCTTAGAGTCGGGAACCGGCAGCCAGGTTCCCGGGAGAAATACTTGACATGTCAACTATTGCCATGTAAACTTACGCCATGACGAAGCGCGTGTCCAGATCCGTCATGGTGGAGATCCGCCAGCAGCGGCCCTTCCCCTCCATCCACCAGGAAGGCCTGGTGGCCCTGCTCCGGACCGCGGAGGTCGTGCGGCGGTCGCTCACCGCGGCCATCGCACCGGTAGGCCTCACCCTCCAGCAATACAACGTGCTGCGCATCCTCCGCGGGGCCGGGCCGGCGGGCTTGCCCACCCTGGATGTTGCCGACCGGATGATCGAGCACGCGCCGGGCATCACCCGCATGATGGACCGGCTGGAAGCGGAGGGGTGGGTGACCCGCGAGCGGTGCCCCACCGACCGGAGGGAAGTGCACTGCCGGATCACGGCGGTGGGCCTGGGGCTGCTGGCGCGCCTGGACGGCACGATCGACGAGGCCGACCGGCGCGCCCTGGGATGCCTCGAGGAAGCAAAGCTCCGCAGGCTGGTCGCCCTGCTGGACGAGATTCGGGCGGCGCATGTGTCACCGGAAGTAACGGGCGCGCGCCAGGGAGCGCGGCGCCGGTTCACAACGACACGTTCAGGAGGCCAGTGATGTTCAAGAAGCTGATGACGACACCCAACAGCCCGGCGCTCACGGTCGTGCGCCTGGCGCTTGGCGTCGTGATGTTCGCCCATGGCGCGCAGAAGGCGCTGGGGTGGTTCGGCGGCTTCGGACCGTCCGGCACGATCGGGTACTTCGATCAGGCCCTTGGCGTCCCGGCCGCGCTCACGGTGCTGGTGATCGCCGCCGAGTTCCTGGGCGGGCTGGGGTTGATCGTGGGAGCCTTGAGCCGCATTGCGGCACTTAGTGTGATCGCCGTCATGCTGGGCGCGGTTGCCCTCGTGCACCTGCCCAACGGGTTCTTCGCGGACGCGGGCGGCTTCGAGTTCCACATCCTGGCCATCGCCATGGCCGTTGCGGTCGTGATTCGGGGAGGCGGCGCCCTTTCTGTCGATCGGGTGATCGCTGAGCGGGCTGAGTGAGGTTCAGACGCCAAGACGCCCAGACGCCGAGCGGTTGGTAGGTCGGAAGGTGAAAGCGGTGCCCATTCAGTTCTGGCACCGCCTTCACCTTCTCACCTGCCGACCGCTGGCCGATTCTGGCCGTCTCGCCGTCTATCCTTGCCCCTGACTCTACCCCCGGCTGCCTACCGGCTGTAGGCGCGATCGGGCGGCGAGCAATTCGGCCACTCCGCCTGCTGCCCGGTGCGCTGGTTGATGCCCAGCACGCGGCGCTCCCGCGGCGTGCTCACCGAATCCTCCGCGGCGAGATAGGCGAGCATCGCAACCAGCGTCGCGTTCTGGCGCACGTTCTCCATGACCACCTTGTCGTACGTGTCGCGGTTCGTGTGCCACGTATACGAGAAGTAGTCCCATGGCTCGGAGTTGAGGCCCACGGCGGGCGCCCCCGCGCAGATGAACGACGCGTGGTCGGTGCCGCCGCCCGACGGCGAGCCCGGCAGATCGAGACGCGTGTCCCGCTTGAGCTCGTCGGGCAGCGCCGTGAACCACCGGCCGAGTGCCTGGCTCGTGCCCAGGAGCCCCAGCGCCGACACCGACCCGACACGGCCGGTCCCGTTGTCCTGGTTGAACAGGGCCTGCATCCCATTCACGACCTCTGGATGATCGGCGGCGAAGGCGGCGGAGCCGTTGAGGCCCTGCTCCTCGCTGTTCCAGTGCCCCACGACGATCGTGCGCTTCGGATTGGGATACACGGCCTTGAGGATGCGCATGGCCTCCATCATGATGACCGTGCCCGTGCCGTTGTCCGTGGCGCCCGACCCTCCGTCCCACGAGTCGAAATGCGCCGACAGCACGACGTATTCGTCGGGCTTCGCGGTCCCCTTCAACTCGGCGACCGTGTTGATGGCCGGCGACTCGGCGGTGAACTCGGCCGTCGAGGTCGCCCGGAGGCGCGGTCCCTGGTTCCGCTCGGCGAGACGCGCCACCAGGCCGTAGTCCTCGCAGCTCAGCCAGTAGACGGGGGCCTTGTCCGTGCGGGCGTCGAACACCCGCGTGACGCCGTACCCGCCGGGCCAGTTGGTGGTGAGGATCCCGGCGGCACCGGCGGCGCCGAGGGCCTCCCGCAGATCGTTCTCCCGCAGGCCCGTCGCGGCCACCCGGGCTCGCCACGCGGTGTCAGCTGCCGCCCGCTCGGCGCGCATGCGATTGAACGCCGTCCGCACGGGGCCGGCGCCGAACATCCGGCCGATGGCGGCCATGCGCGGGTCGCCGCCCGCGTACTCCTCCCACTCCGCGTCGGGCCGGCAGGTGGGCGGCGCGAACGTGATCGCGACGTACTTCCCCTTCACCGTCGGGAGCCACCGCGCGAACGCCGCGCTGTCGGCGGCGGCGGGCAGCGTCACCACCGGTCCCTCGACGGGATTGCCCTTGGTGCCCACGCTCCAGGCGAGCGGTCCGCCCTCGAGCGTGCGCTCCCGCGGTGCCACCAGGTCGAGGTGCGCGAACCCCCGCTTCCACCCCAGCCAGGTGCCGTAGCTCTCGGCCCGGGCAGGCACGCCCCACGAGCCGTACATCGCGATGGCCCAGTCGCTTGCGGCCTTCATGCCGGGCGCGCCGACGAGCCGCGGGCCGATCGAGTCCATCAGGGTCTGGGCCAGCGCGTCCGCCTTCGACCGGTCCATCCCCTCCTCCCAGATGCGCCTGAGCACGGGATCGGGGGTAGGCAGTGACTGCGCGGAAAGAGCGGGTGCCGCCAGCAGGGCCAGGCCAACAGCCAATGGCAAACGGCGAACGGCTGACGGCCAACGGGTAACGGCTAGCGGCCAACGGCTGACGGCTAACGGCCAACGGCTGACGGCTGACGGCCAACGGCTAACGGCTGACGGCCAACGGCTAACGGCTAACGTCATGATAGCGCTCTCCCAGGTCGGAGGTGTCAAGCAATCGTGTCTCTTCCCATACGTCGGAACGGGCGCATAGGTTGAGCCCGTTCGCGCGCGATTACTCCCACGATACAGGCCAAAGCTATGTCAGGGTACCGCCGGATCCTCCTGATCCTCGTTCCGGGACTGTTCCCCGCCGGGGCCGTTGCCCAGAAACCGCTCGACCATGACGCCTACGACCGCTGGCGGACCATCGAGCAGGAAGCCCTCTCACGGGACGGGACATGGGTCAGCTATGTGCTCCAGCCGCAGCAGGGTGACGCCGAGCTGGTGACCCGCGCGACGGGCGGTACCACCGAATACCGTGTCCCCCGAGGCCGGGATGCGCGCTTCGCTCCGGGCGGCACGCATCTCGTCTTCGTCATCAAGCCCGAATACGCGGCGGTCCGCGCCGCGAAGGTTGCGAAGAAGCGGGCGGACGACATGCCCAAGGACTCGCTGGGCATTCTGGACCTCTCCACCGGGGAGATCGTACGGGTCGAGCGGCTGAAGTCGTTCAGGGTCCCGGAGCGCGGCGGGTCCTACGTCGCCTACCTCCTCGAGCGGGAGCCAGAGAAGAAGGAAGACGCCAAGAAGGCGGATGGGGACACAGCCGCGGCGCCAGCCGATACCACGGGGCCCAAGCCGAAGAAGGACAGCGAGGTCGGCAGCCCGCTCGTGGTGCGCCACCTCTCGACCAGGACGGAACGCGGCTACGACGATGTCACGGAGTATGCCTTCGCACGCGACGGTGGACGACTGGCGGCCGTCGTGTCGAGCAAGACCGGCGAGACGGATGGCGTATTCGTCCTCCAGCTGGCCGGCGACCCTGCGGACCGGAAGGTGTCTGCGGGCCGGGGTACGTACCAGAGCCTGGCATTCGCCGAGCAAAGTGACCAGCTCGCGTTCCTCTCCACGCGCGACGAGGCGCAGGGCGAGCATCCGCGGTTTGCCCTGTACCGGTGGCGGTCGGGCGATGGGGAGGCGAGGCTCGTGGCCCGGGCGGGGACGGCGGGCGTCCCCGACGGCTGGACGGTGAGCGAGCATCGTGCGCCGTCGTTCTCGCGGAGCGGCGGGCGCCTCTACTTCGGCACGGCACACTGGGAGGCGCCGCCGCCCGAAGACAGCACGCCCGACGACGAGCGGGTGAGGGTGGACGTGTGGCATTGGCAGGACGCGGAGCTGCAGCCGATGCAGCTCCGCCGGGTGAACCAGGAACGCCGACGGAACTACCTCGCGGTGGCCCATCTCGACCGGAGCCGCGTCGTGCAGCTCGCGGATACCGCCCTCCCGGATGTGGCCTTGCCCGACGGCGGCGACGGCATGTGGGGGCTGGGGACCGACGACCGGGCGTACCGGATCCGCATCTCGTGGGACACGCCGGGGTGGCAGGATGTGTACGCGGTGGATCTGGCGACCGGCGAGCGGACGCTGGTGCTCCGCGAAACGCAGGCGCGCGCGCAGCTCTCGGCCGGCGGCCGGTTCGCCTGGTGGTGGGACGTTGCGCAGCGGGCCGCGGTCACGTCCGACCTGCGGACGGGCACGACGGTGACGGTGACGGCCGCCATTCCCCATCCGCTCGACGACGAGGAGCATGACAGCCCCATGGTGGCCTCGCCGTACGGGGTGGCGGGCTGGACCGACGACGACCGCGAGGTCCTGATCTACGACCGGTACGACGTGTGGGCGGTGGATCCCACCGGTCGGCGCGCACCGCGCAATGTGACGGACGGGGTCGGGCGCCGGGACAGCGTCCGGATTCGGCTCGTGGATCTCGATCGCGAGCGCGAGGCCATCCCCTCCGCGGAGCCGCTGCTGCTCGCAGCGTTCGACTATCGCACCAAGGCGGCGGGGTTCCTCCGCGATCGCGTTACGGGTGACGGCGCGCCCGAGCAGCTGTTGTGGATGGACCGGCAGTTCTCGACGCCGCGGAAGGCCGACGCCGCCGGCACGCTGCTGTACACGCGGGAGTCACTCGCGGAGTTCCCGGATCTCTGGACGGCCGGTCTCGATTTCGCGCGGCCCGTGCGGCTGAGCGACGCCAACCCCCAGCAGGCCGAATACCGCTGGGCCACGGTCGAGCTGGTGCGGTGGCGGGGGGCGGAAGGGACGCCGCTCGCGGGCCTGCTCTACAAGCCCGCGGATTTCGACTCCACGAAGCAGTACCCGATGATCGTCAACTTCTACGAGCGGAACTCGGACAACCTGCACGCGCACAGTCCGGTGATCCCGCATCGCTCGACCATCCGCCCGTCGTTCTACGCGAGCCGCGGGTACCTCGTGTTCATCCCGGACGTGGTCTACAAGGTGGGCTATCCCGGGCAGAGCGCGTTCGACTGCGTGGTGCCGGGCGTGCTCGCGCTGATCGACCGGGGATTCGTGGACCCGAAGCGCATCGGTCTCCAGGGGCACAGCTGGGGCGGCTACCAGATCGCCTACCTGGTCACCAGGACCGACCTGTTCGCGGCCGCGGAAGCGGGAGCGCCGGTGGCCAACATGACGAGCGCCTACGGCGGCATCCGCTGGGAAACCGGCATGAGCCGCATGTTCCAGTACGAGCGGACGCAGAGCCGGCTGGGCGCGAGCCTGTGGGACGCGCCGCTCCGCTACGTCGAGAACTCGCCGCTGTTCTGGCTGGACCGCGTCGAGACCCCGCTGCTCATCCTGCACAACGACGAAGACGGCGCGGTGCCGTGGTACCAGGGCATCGAGCTGTTCACCGGGCTGCGGCGACTGGGCAAGCCGGCGTGGCTCGTCAATTACAACGGCGAGCCGCACTGGCCGCTCCCCTACCCGAAGCGCCGCGACTGGAACATCCGGATGCAGCAGTTCTTCGACCACTACCTGATGGGGGCACCGGCGCCGCGGTGGATGGCCAAGGGTGTTCCGGCGGTCGAGAAGGGGCGGACGCTGGGATTGGAGACCGAGTGGAAGTGAGACCGTAGCGTGCAGCATCCGCGAATCGCGACCCGCCGCTATGGACGCCGCTGAAGCCACCCGGCGGGCCGCGCAGTTCGAGAAGACGCTCGACCCCCGCGCGTTGTGGTCGGACGTGGAGGAGGCGGACTTCTCGGCAGCGATGGGGGAGATCGTGCGTGCCGCGTCGGCACAGCTTGCAGGGCCGGGCGCACGCGGGTCCCTGATGGATCCCATCCCCGGTGGCGGGCCGGCCTTCGGAGCGGCAGCGTTCGCATCGGGCCTCGGGCCGCTGCTCGGCTACTGGATCGAAGCCGGGCGTCTCGAGGCGTCCGCGCCGGTTGCAGAGGTCCTTCATGCGCACCTGGACCACGGTCGCCGCCGTGCCGCGAAGCTGCACGCCGAACTCGAGACCCTCGCAGGCCTGTTAGACGGCGCGGGGATCGAGGTGACGGTGCTCAAGGGAATGCACACCGGTCGGGCCTACTTCCCCGAACCCGGCGCAAGACCGGTGAGCGATATCGATTTGCTCGTTCCGCCCGGGGCCGCCCCCGATGCGGGCCGGGTGCTCGAGAGGGCCGGCTTCAGGTTGCAGAGCCGCGTGCCCGGGCGCTCCACCTGGAAGCCGCCGGGGATCGCGCGGCTCATGTCGGTGCAGCTGACCCACGCCGACAATCCATGGACGCTCGACCTGCACCAGACGCTCGACCGCCGGTTTCCGGGCGCGAGCGCCGTGGCGGACTTCGGAGCGCTGGACGAAGCCGACCGAAGGCCGTGGAACGTTGGGGGCGCGCGCGTGTGGACGTTGTCGCAGCCGCTGCTGGCCTGCTTCCTCGCCGTTCACGCTTCGGACCACATCCCCCTTCTCACGCCGCTCCGGCTGGTGGATCTCGTCCTGATGTTCCGGGCCGACGGGGGAGTCGGTTTCCCATGGGAGGGGCTCGCGGAGCGGTTCGAACGCACCGGCTTGAGCCCGTTCGGTTATCCGGCACTGAAGCTGACGGAAGATCTGGCTCCCGGGACCGTGGATCGGGCGGTGCTCGCGCTCCTGTCCGCGGCGGCACCCCCGCCGGTCCGACGGTTGATGGCGCGAATGACCCCGGCCACGGCCTTGCAGATCTACCACAGGTCGTTCGAAGGGCGGTTCCTGTGGGTGGGGCCGGGGTGGAGGCGTGCAGGTGCCGCCGTGGGGTGGCTGTGGCCCCGCGACGCCAGCGGCGCCCGCCTGCCTCTGGGCGAGGCCTTCAGCGTCAGTGCCTTGCGGCTGCGACGCCTGCTCGGCGGGCGCTTTCGGCGGCGGGTCATCTGAAGGTCGTCGGATCCTGCTGAAGCAGGCCCTCGGCGGTCATCTGTCGCCGAGGGCGACGTGACGCGTCCCTTCGTTCTCCCTCGTCGCGTATGCGGAGAGGGGGACAGGAGCTGAGGTGCAGCGGATCCCTAGTGCGTGATACGAAGTCCCACCGCCACGGAGCGGGCGGCGCCGGGTGTCGCGTATCCCGGCTCGTAGTACTTGCTGAACAGGTTGTCGATCCGGAGGTAGACGGAGGCGAAGCCGGAGGGGCGTGCGATGACATTCAGGCCCACCAGCACGTACGGATCGAGCGATGCGCGAGCGCCGGAAAAGCGCTCCGTGAGCGCGATCTGCCTTCCGACGTAGCGCGCACGTCCCCGGACGGCGACGCGCTGCGACGGGCTCCACTCCACGAACGCGCCGCCCACGAGCCTGGGACGGTACGGCAGTGCGGAGTCTGCCGGGAACGCACCGCCGTCGAGCCCGGCGTTGTCGAGCAGCGTGGTGCCCAGCCAGGTCGCGTCGAGCCCGCCGAGCCACGCGCGATGGGGCCGGATACGGGCGGAGGCCTCCAGGCCCTGGACGCGGGTCGCGCTCAGGTTCCGGTACTGCAGACGCGTGGTGTCGCCGCTCGGCGCGAGCTGGATCATGTCCGTGACGCGCTGCCGGAAGAACGTGAGCTCAACGGATCCTGCACCACCACGGGTACTCAGCCCGGCCCCGACCTCCCAACTGGTGCTCGTCTCCGGGGTCAGGTCCGGGTTGGAAACGATGAACGGGTTGTCGAGGTACTGCTGCTGGAGATTGGGGGCCCTGAACGCCCGCCCCACGCCCCCGCGGACCAGGAACAGGCCCGGGATGAGATCGACGGCCGCGGTCGCGCGCGGGCTCCACGCGGCATCGATCCCGTCGTACGCGTCCACGCGGGCACCGGCCATCACGTGCAAGCGCCCGCCGACTCGCAGCTGGGCCTCGGCGAGTCCCGCCCCGCTCATCCGGTCGAGGCGGAGGGTGTCGTTGCCGAAGTCTCCCGCCGTCCGGTCCCGCAGATCCTCGCGCTCCGCGCTCGCCCCGTAGGAGAGCGACAGGGTGTGGCGCCCCCCACCCATCGCGAACGTGTTCGTCCCCGTATAGCTCGCGGCCGTGCGCCACAGCCGGCTGTCGAGCGAGAAGTTGGCGTCGAAGATGAAGAAGTCGTAGTCCCCCGTGCTCGCCACGTCGTCGAACATGTCGCCGTACACGAAGTCCTCGCGATAGGAGGAAACCCGCAGCCGGTGGGCCCACGTGGCCGTGGCCTGGAACGCGGCTTCGATGGAGCCGACCAGTCGTTGGCGCGTGTTGCGGGCGTTCGGGTCGAGCGGCGCGCGGGTCGCGCCCGCATCCCGGACCGGGAGGTTCGACTCGATGTCGACGTAGCGGAGCAGGCCCGTGAGCCGCCACGCCGTGGCGGGCAGGACATCGAGGCGGACCGACGCGTCGCGGGTCCATGCGTCGTTGGCCACCGCGAAGATGCCTCGATTGTACGTGGCACCGACCCCGACCGAATACAGCAGCGCCCGCGAGCCCCCGCGCACCGCCACCGCGCCACGCCCCCCGTTACCAGGGCCGTCGGCGAGGCTCCCCTCCAACTCGACATCCACCTGCGGCCCGCCGGGCGCCCCGGACTGCGTGAGATACTGGACCACGCCGCTCATGGCCGAGGAACCGTACACCACGCTCTGGGGCCCGCGGACGATCTCGACGCGCTCCACGTTGGTGAGCGGGAAACCCTGGAAATCGAAGAAGCCCCCGTTCTGGTTGATCGCGGTCCCGTCCATCAGAATCTGCGTGTACACTTCCTCGCCCCCGCGCAGCCGGACGATCGCGGGCCCTCCGGGCCCGACCGCCTCGTCCACGTGTGTTCCGGCGACGTCGCGCAGGAGATCGATGGCGTACAACGGGGCACGCATGCGCAGTTCCTGATGGCCGAGCACCGTGACGGCGAGACCAAGGTCCCGGACGGCGCCGGGTGAAGCGCTGCCGGTCACGACGATGGGAGGCAGGTTTGCCCGCCTGATCGAGTCCGCCTGCGCCCGGGCGGAATCCGATGCCTGGCCACTGAGTGTGCCGGGGACCGCCATCAGAAACGGCGAACAAGTGATGAACGCGCGCGCGCGCCAAACAGGGGTTGTCATGGTCGGAATTCTGTTGCGGGAGCCGCGTGATGGAAAGGGGTCGCGGTGAGCGCGTCGTCCGGCCGCAGGCTCGCACGCGTGCTGACGGGAAACGTCCTGTTCGGGGCCGGACTGTTCTGTCATGCGTTTCTCTACAACTTCTACCTCGAGGCGCTCGAGCACGATGAAAGCGTGATGGGCCTCGCCGCCGCCGCGCTCACGGCGGGCGGCTTGTGCGCCCTGGTGCCCGCCGGACGGCTGGTCGACCGATACGGTCCGGCCCGGCTCATGGTGGGCGCGGTTCTGCTCGCGTCCGCCGGTCTTGCCGAAGGTGACCCTCGCAGCGCAGCCATCATCGCTG
>DAINBS010000017.1:0-19461 GCA_036732805.1 Gemmatimonadales bacterium
GAGCGGCACGCGGCCCGCGACGCGGGCACCGTGCTGCTCGGGCTGGCCGACGCCCGGCAGCGCCACACCGCCATCGACTGGCCGAGTTACACGCCGCCCGCGCCGGCGGCCCTCGGCCGCAGCGTGTTCGACGACATTCCGCTCGGCGACCTCCGGAACTACATCGACTGGACGCCGTTCTTCCGCACGTGGGAGCTGGCGGGGTCGTGGCCCACGATTCTCGACGATCCCGTGGTGGGCGAGCAGGCGCGGCAGCTGCTGGCGGACGCCCAGGCGCTGCTCGACCGCATCGTGCGGGAGCGGCTGCTGCGCGCCCGCGCGGTGGTGGGCCTCTACCCCGCGAACGCCGTGTGCGACGACGTCGAGCTGTACGCCGACGACACCCGCCGCGAGGTGATCGCGGTGCTGCGCGGTCTGCGGCAGCAGTTCGAGAAGCCGCCGGGCCGGCCCAACCAGTGCCTGGCGGATTTCGTGGCGCCGCGCGACAGCGGGCTGCGCGACTATGTCGGCGCCTTCGCCGTCACGGCGGGGCACGGCCTCGACGCGCTGGTGGCGGCCTTCGAGCAGGGCCACGACGACTACAACGCGATCATGTCCAAGGCGCTGGCGGACCGGTTGGCGGAAGCCCTGGCCGAGCGCATGCACGAGCGCGTGCGGCGGGAGATCTGGGGCTACGCGCCGGACGAGGCGCTCGACAGCGCCGCGCTCGTCGCCGAGCGGTATCGCGGCATCCGGCCGGCCCCGGGATATCCCGCGTGCCCCGAACACACCGAAAAGCGCACCCTGTTCGCGCTCCTCGACGCGGAGGCCGCCGCGGGCATGACGCTCACCGAGAGCTGCGCGATGCTGCCCACGGCATCCGTGAGCGGCTGGTACCTGGCGCATCCCGAGGCGCGGTACTTCGGCCTGGGCAGGATCGGCCGGGACCAGGTGGAGGATTATGCACGACGGAAGGGGATGACCGTGCCGGAGGCCGAGCGGTGGCTCGCGCCGAACCTGGCCTACGATTCCGGGGCGTCCGCATGACGCGGTCGCTCGCCGAACGCATCGCCGACGGCCGCGTGCACGTGGTGGACGGCGCGATGGGCACCATGCTGTACGAACGGGGCGTGTTCGTGCACGTGTGCTACGACGAGCTGAACGTCACGCAGCCCGACCTCGTCCGCGGAATCCACCAGGCGTATCTGGCCGCCGGAGCGGACGTGCTCGAAACCAACACGTTCGGCGCCAACCCCGTGAAACTCTCGAGCTTCGGGCTCGAGGCGGACACCGAAGCGCTGAACACGGCGGCGGCGCGGATCGCGCGCGCGGCGGCCGGCGCCTCGGTGAGCGTCGCGGGGGCGATCGGTCCGCTGGGCATCCGGATCGAGCCGTTCGGCCCGACGGCCCGGGACGAGGCGGAGGCCCTGTTCGGGCGCCAGGTGGACGGCCTGCTCGCGGGAGACGTGGACGGCTTCGTGCTCGAGACGTTCGCGGACGTCGAGGAGCTGGCCGCGGCGCTGCGCGCCGTGCGGGCCCGGTGCGCGCTGCCCGTGATTGCCCAGATGACCATCGGCGAGACCGGGACCACGGCGTACGGCACGGACGTGGACACGGTGGCGCGCCGCCTCGACGAGCTGGGTGCCGACGTGATCGGGCTCAACTGCGCGGTGGGGCCGGCGGCGATGCTCGAAGCCATCGAACGGATGGCGGCCGTGACCGGCCGCCCCCTGTCCGCGCAGCCGAACGCCGGCATCCCGCGCGACGTCGGCGACCGCAAGATCTATCTCGCGAGCCCGGAATACATGGCGCGGTACGCCCGGCGGTTCATCGAGGCCGGCGCGCGCTTCGTGGGCGGCTGCTGCGGCACGACGCCGGAGCACATCGCCCGGATCCGCGCGCAGGTGGCCACGGTGCAGCCACGGCGGTCGGCGGCCTCGCTCCGCCTCGAGACGCGCACCCCCGCGGGCGCGGAGCCGGTCCCGCTGCCCCACCGCTCGCACTGGGGGGCGACGCTCGCGCGGGGCGACTTCGCCGTGAGCGTCGAGTCGCTGCCGCCCCGTGGCTGGCAGCCCGACGAGCTGATCCGCGCGGCCCGGGACCTCCAGGCAGCCGGGGTGGACGCGCTGAGCCTGCTCGACACGCCGCGCGCGGAAGGCCGGATGGCCGTGCTCTCCACCGCGATGCTCATCCAGCGCGACGTGGGGTTGGAGACGGTGGTGCACTACACCTGCCGCGACCGCAACATGCTGGGGATGCTGGCCGACCTGCTCGGGGCCGCGGCCATGGGACTGCGCAATTTGCTGCTCGTGACCGGCGACGCCCCCACCATGGGGCCCTACCCGGACTCCACGGCCGTGTTCGACATCGACAGCATTGGTCTCACAAACATGGTGCACCGGCTGAACCGCGGACTCGACCCCGGGAACAACCCCATCGGCCCCCCCACGCGGTTCGTGATCGGCGTGGCGGCAAACCACGCGGCCACCGACCTCGAGCGCGAGGTGAGCCGGTTCTACTGGAAGGTGGACGCGGGCGCCGAGTTCGCGATCACGCAGCCCGTCTTCGACGCCGAGCCGCTCCGTGCGTTCCTGGAGCGCGTGCGGGACTTCCGGATTCCCGTGCTCGCGTCGCTGTGGCCGCTCACCTCGCTGCGCACCGCGGAGTACCTCGCGAACGAGGTGCCGGGGGTGCAGGTGCCGCCCAAGGTGATCGAGCGGATGCGGGCAGCCCAGGCGCGCGGCGCGGAAGCCGCCGCGGCCGAGGGACTCGCCATCGCGCGGGAGGTGCTGGCCGCGATCCGGCCGCTCGTGCAGGGCGTGCAGATCGTGGCACCGTTCGGGGAGATCGGGCCGGCGCTGGAATTGGCGAAAGAAGCGGTCAGGCGGACGGGCGGTTAGGCGAACAGCGATGCCCTGTCCGCCTGTCCGCCTGTCCGCCTGACCGCCTATCCGCCCGCCGCGTCCCGGATCCGCTCGTACCGCTCGGCGGCGCCCCGCACCCCCAGGTTGCTGAGGTAGATCCGTTCGGCTCCCAGCTCGCGAAGCCGCCGGACGGTCTCGCCGCAGACGGCCTCCGGCGTGCGCCCCGCCGCGAACTCGCCCGTGAGCCCGGCGGCGGGCACGGGCAGGAACTCCGCCAGCCGGCCGAGCGTCTTCGGGTTGGCGCTCCGGTAGTAGAACACGCCGAACACGCCCGGCAGCGTGAGACCGCGCCGCCCGGCCTCGTTGACGAAGGCCTCCACAGCGGGCAGGTCGTGGTGCGAGACGATCTGCGTGAGGAAGAACTCGGCCGTGAAGGCGTCCGCCAGCAGCAGCTCCACCTGGCGAACCGGATCCCGATGCGGGTTGGCCCATCCGCCGAGCACCAGGGCTGGCATGCGTTCGCGCAGCCGCTGGCGCAGCTGGAACGCGTGGGGAACGCAGCGGGCCGCGCCCACCCGCGTGTCTCCCCCCAGCACGGTGAGCGCCTGGTAGCCGCGAGTCGCGGCCCGCGCCGCATACATCAGGCAGTAGTCGAGCGAGTGCTTGGACGTGAGGAACGGAACGACCCGCTCGGGATTCGCCTCCTGCGCGAGGTTCGAGGCCAGGTGACGGAGGTTCTCCTCCTCGGCGGCGCCGACGGCGTTGTCCGTCAGGAACAGCACGGTGTCCCAGCGCATGAGCAGCCGGACCTCGTGGGCCATGTCGATCCAGACGTCCATCGCGTCGCCGCCCGCGAGCCCCGCGGGGGGCGGACGCAGCTCGACCGCCACCAGCGGTCCCGCGGCCCGGAATCGCGCCAGCGCTCCGGTGGGTCCGCCCACGGAGGGTGGTACATTCACGGCAGGCACGCCGGACACCCCCTGGGATCCGGACGACCGGCCGCCACGTCCCGGAACGGAAAGACGCATATGGCCAAGCTGTTCAAGCTCCTGCTGCTCCTCGTCGCCATCGGGGGACTCCTGACCGCCGGGTCGTACGCGGGGGCGCGGTTTACCGTCGGGAAGATCGTTGGCAGCAATCCGCCGCTGTCCAACCGGACGATCGTCTTCGAGGGCTGGCGTCCGCCGAAGTTCGAGGGGGTCGCCGACCTGCCCGGCACGCCACGCGCCTGGGTCATCCGCTATGGCCGCACCCAACTGCCCGGCATCCGCCGGGTGGTGATCTACGTGTCGCCCACCGGGAAGCTCATCGCCACGGTACCGCGCGATCTCGAGGCGCGGATCGAGGCATGGGAACGGGCGCAGGAGCCGGGCCCCTGAGCGCCGCCGCCCACCGGCCGCGGCCCCGCCACCTCCGCCAAGATACGCCATGACCTCCCCGGACCGCACCGTGCTCGTGACTGGCGCGGGGAAGGGCATCGGCCGGGCGTGCGCGCTCGAGCTCGACGCCCGCGGCTTCCGCGTGTACGCGGGCGTGCGCCACCCGGACGACGGCGAGAGCCTGCGCGCCGCCACCAACGGGCGGATCGTGCCGCTGCCGCTCGACGTGACCGACGCCGCCCAGGTGGCGGCCGCCGGCGGCCTCGTGGCGGAGGTGACGGGCGCCGCCGGGCTCTGGGGGCTCGTCAACAACGCCGGTACGGTGTACGCGGGTCCCATGGAGCACTTGCCGGTGTACGCGCTGCGGGATCAGCTGGAAGTGAACGTGGTCGGGGCGGTGGCGCTCACGCAGGCCTGCCTGCCGGCGCTGCGCCGCGCCCGGGGCCGCATCGTGAACGTCAGCTCGGTGAACGGGCGCATCGTCTCGCCGTTCTCCGGCGCGTATGCCGCCTCGAAGTTCGCGCTGGAGGCCGTGTCGGACGCGTTTCGTCGGGAACTCGCCCGGGCCAACGCGGGTGTCCGCGTGATCGTCATTCAGCCCGGGGCCGTCGAGACGCCGCTCTGGGAGGTCTCCCGCGAGCGGGCCCTGGCGATGGCGGAGAACTACCCGCCCGAAGCCCTCGCGCAGTATCCGTGGCTCGTGCGCGGTTTGCAGCGGATCAGGGTTCCGCGCCAGGCGGCGCCCGCGACGCGCGTGGCCAGCGTGGTCGGCCGCGCGCTCACGGCGCGCCGGCCGCGATCGCGGTACCGGGTGGGCTGGGACGCGAAGCTCGGGGTGCTGGCGGCCTGGCTGCTGCCGGATGGGGCGCTCGACGGTTTGCTGAACGGCCGCCAGCGCCGGTTCGGCGCGGGCGACCGCCCCTAGATCAACGCTCCGCGGCCGCCGCGGCGGCCGCGATCCGATCGGCCACGCTCGCCGCGGCTTGCCGCACCGCAGGATGCGGCTCGGCCCCCGGTTCGAACCCCGCGCCCTCGATGCCGAGGATCACGAGCTCGCGCGGCAGGCGGCCGAGCACCCCCGCCAGCTCCACCACCGCCGCCAGGCCGAAGCCATGCGTGGATCCGCCCGGCCGCTCGGGCGGGATCGCCCCGTCGTGCGGCGCGAACTGGTGGATCGTCCCGGGCGGCGAGCCCGACCGGACCGCGTCCACCAGAAAGACCGTATCGTCCGGGCGCCAGGCGTCGAGGATGGCGAGCGGATCGGTGTCGGCCTCGACGATCCGGATCGGGAGGTCGGCGGCCCGCAGCGCGTCGGCCACGAGGGGCCCCGCGGCATCGTCGCCACGGAGCCGGTTGCCCACGACCGCCACGACCAGCCGGCTCACCCGCGGTCTTCCTCGCGGTGCAGGTGCACCTTCAGGAAATGCGTGGAGCAGGAGATGCACGGATCGTAGTTCCGCACTACCTGCTCGCACTTCCAAACCAGCTCGTCATGCGGCAGGTCCAGCGCGGTCTCCGCGAACCGATGCAGGTCGCGCTCGATGCCCTTCTGGTTCTGCGACGTGGGTGGGACGATCTTGGCGTCGAGGACGGTGCCCCGGGCATCCACGCGGTAGCGGTGATAGCAGATGCCGCGCGGCGCCTCGGTGCAGCCGGCGCCCGTGCCCGCGACGGGCGGGGCCGGCACCGCGGGCTCGGCCGGCGGTTCGTACTCGGCGATCAGCCGCAGCGCCTCGTCGCAGGCCGCCACGGTCTCGACCGCGCGGACGATGATGCTCTGGAACGGGTTGTGGCACGTCTGGCCGAGCCCTGCGGCCCGGGCCGCGGTTCGCGCCGCGTCCGGGAGCCGCGCGTAGTTCAGGGTGTAGCGTGCAAGCGGTCCCACGATATACGGCTCACGCCGCGGCCCCACCGAGTGCAGCGCGGTGGAGCGTTCGACGTGCTCCTCCGTGAAGTGGGTGTCGTACTCGGACACGGGGATGTCCAGGCCCCGCGTCGAGCCGAGCCGCCCTTCGTTCATGGGGTACTCGGCCGGGTGGACGAGCGCCACCTGCGGCAGATCCTGCTCGAAGTCCGGGAACTCGAAATCCGCCACCCAGCGGACGGTCTCGAGCGCCGCGTCGCGGGCCCAGGCGAGCGGCTCCACCAGCCGCTGCAGCTCCGCCACCGTGGGCACGCGGTAGAACCCGCCCACCCGCACGTTGACGGGGTGGACCTCCCGCCCGCCGATGACCCGCACCACGTCGTTGCCGATCTGCTTGAGCCGGAGTCCGCGCTGCACCTCGGCCGGGTGGTCCGCGGCCATCCGGATCGCGTCCTGGTACCCGAGGAAATCGGGGGCGTGGAGCATGTAGATGTGCAGCACGTGCGACTCGATCCACTCGCCGCAGTACAGCAGCCGGCGGAGCCGCCGCACCTGCGGATCCACCGTGAGGTTGCCGAGCCGCTCGAGCGCCTGCACGGCGCCCATCTGGTACGCGACCGGGCAGATCCCGCAGATCCGGGCGGTGATGTCGGGCACCTCGGTGAAGTGGCGTCCGCGCAGGATCGCCTCGAACAGCCGGGGCGGCTCCACCACCTTGAACGTGGCCTCCGTCACGCGGTTGCCGCGGATGGTCAGGTGCAGCTCACCCTCGCCCTCGACGCGCGCCAGCGGGTTGACGACGATCCGCCGCGTCCCGGGCCGGGAGGCCGTCACGGTCTCAGCGCTCATGGGCTTCACTCTCCCGCCGGAACGCTTCGGCGTAGGCATTGAAGCTGCGGAAGGCGCGCGTCAGCTCCACCGGCCCGCTGCCCAGCTCCTGCCAGGCGGCGGCCATGGCGGGCGTGTTCGCCGCCTCCTTGGGGCCGAAGCACCCGTAGCAGCCGCGATGGTAGCCCGGGCACAGCGCGCCGCAGCCCGCGTGCGTCACGGGTCCGAGGCACGGCGTGCCGTGCGCGACCATCACGCAGACGCGCGCCGCCCGCTTGCACTCCATGCAGACGGACTGCGCGCTCACGTTGGGGCGGCGGCCGTTCACGAAGGCCGTGATGACCTCCACGAGCTGCCCTTTGTCGATCGGGCACCCGTGGAGCTCGTAGTCCACGAACACGTGGTAGGCGATGGGCGTGGACTTGCCCAGCGTCTCGATGTAACCCGGGCTCGCGTACACGAGCGGCACGAGGTCCCGAACCTCCTTGAAATTGCGCAGGGCCTGGATACCGCCGGCCGTGGCGCACGCCCCGATGGTCACGAGCGTCTTTGAGGCCTTGCGGATCTCGTGGATCCGGTGCGCGTCGTGCGGCGTCGTGATCGACCCTTCGACCAGCGACAGGTCGTAGGGGCCCTTCGCCATCGCACGCGACGCCTCCGGGAAGTAGGCGATGTCCACCGCGCCGGCCACCGCGAGCAGGGCGTCCTCGCAATCGAGCAGGGAGAGCTGGCACCCGTCGCACGAGGCGAACTTCCACACGGCGAGCCGGGGTTTGCCGCTTCG
Source organism: Gemmatimonadales bacterium (assembly GCA_036732805.1). Taxonomy (GTDB): domain Bacteria; phylum Gemmatimonadota; class Gemmatimonadetes; order Gemmatimonadales; family GWC2-71-9; genus JAOTWJ01. The sequence goes on from DAINBS010000017.1 coordinate 7,699, forward strand.
AGGCATGATCAGAGCTCCCACACCGTGAGCAGGTCCTTGATGCGGTCATACGCGAAGACCGGCCCGTCCCGGCACACGAAGAGCGGCCCCCACTGACAGTGGCCGCAGAGACCGATGGCGCACTTCATGTTGCGTTCCATCGAGAGGGCGATCCGGTCGGCCGTGACGCCGCGCTGGAGCAGCTCGAGCGCCGTGAACCGCATCATGACTTCCGGGCCGCAGACGAACGCCATGGCGCTGGACGGGTCGAACGGGACCTTGGGGATGAGCGACGTCACGACTCCCACGTTACCGCGCCAGTCGCCGCTCGCGCGGTCCACCGTCACGTGCACCTCCAGATCCAGGCTCGCCCGCCAGCGCTCGAGCTCCTTCCGGAAGAGGATGTCCTCCGGCGTGCGGGTCCCGTACAGCAGCACGACCCGGCCGTAGGACGCACGGCGCGAGAGAATCGCGTACATCGCGGGCCGGAGCGGGGCCAGGCCGATGCCGCCCGCCACGATGACCACGTCCCGGTCGCGGGCCCGCTCGACGGGCCACTGCGTGCCGAAGGGGCCGCGCACGCCGAGCCAGGCGCCCCGCTTGCATTCGCGCATGGCCCGCGTGACCGCGCCGACCACCCGGGTCGTATGGGTGAAGACCCGCCGCTTGGCGGGGTCGCCCGAGATGGAGATCGGGACTTCGCCGACGCCCGGGACGTACAGCATGTTGAACTGGCCCGGGCCGAACGCGCAGGCATCGGCGGGGTCTTCGGGCGTCAGGCTGAACGTGAACGTGTCCGCCAGCTCCTGGCGGATCGTGCCCACCCGGAAGCCGCGCGGCACCATGGGCTCGGCGGGGATCAGGACCCGCGCGGGCGCCTCAAGCACCGACGCCATACAGATCCAGCAGCCCCAACCGCGCGGTGTGCAGCCGCTGCTCCATGATGTGGGCAAAGCGCTTCAGCAGCTCATAGCCGAGCCGCGGGTCGGCGTCGCACTTGTTGCGCAGGCAGGTCCCGTCCAGCGAAACCGCCACCACGCCCTCCAGGGCGCGGGCGTCGAAGTGCCACGTGTAGGGCTCCACGAGCCAGGACCACCCGACCACCTCGCCCGGGTCGAGCGTCTGGAGCCGCACCGGTCCCTTCTGCGGAACGAACATCTCCAGGGTCACCCGCCCGTGACGGATCAGGTAGAAGTTGTCGGCCGGCTCCCCCTCCCGGCACAGGAACTCGCCCGGCTCGAACCGGACGTGGGCAGCGCACCCGACGAGCACGCCCAGATGCTCCGCATCCAGGCCGTCGAAGAACGGGCTCTCAGCGAGCAGGCGTTCGAGTGTTTCCATGGACGTCTCCCAGCGACCGGCGACGATACGTGGTCGAGGCACGGATGGCCCGCACCTCCTCGGTGAGATCGATCCCGGCGGGGCACCAGGCGATGCAGCGCCCGCATCCGACGCAGCCGGACGTGCCGAACTGGTCCCACCAGGTGGACAGCTTGTGCGTGAGCCACTGGCGGTACCGGGCCCGCGCGGACGGGCGGACGCTGCCGCCGTGGATGTACGAAAAGTCGAGCGTGAAGCACGAGTCCCAGATCCGCCGGCGCTCGAGATGCTCGCCCGTGAGGTCGGTGACGTCCTCGACCGTGGTGCAGAAACACGTCGGGCAGACCAGCGTGCAGTTGCCGCAGCCCAGGCAGCGCGCGGCCACCTCGTCCCACCGCGGATGGTCCGGGTTGGCGCGGAGGGCCTCGCGCACGCCCTGCTGCTCCAGGATCCGCCCCATGGAGCGTTCCGCGCGGGCCACGGCGGCCGACGCCGCCTCGAGGTCGCCGGCCGAGGCCGGCGCGTGCGGCAGGTCGGCGAGCACCGCAGCTCCCCGCGGCGAGGCGACGGCGCAGACGTACCGGGCGGCGCCGTCCTCGACGAGCTCGGTGAGCACCAGGTCGGCGCCGTCCCCGACGCGCGGACCGGCGCCCACGGAGGCGCAGAAGCAGGTGGCGGCGGCGGAGGTGCAGTTGACCGCCACGATGAAGATCCGTTCACGCCGGTCGGTGTACACCGGGTCCGGAACGGGGCCGTTCCGCAGCACCCGATCGTGGACGCGGATGGCCGTCATTTCGCACGCCCGCGCGCCCAGGAACGCCAGCGGCTGCGCAGCGCACGCCGGGTCGGGGTCCACCACCACGCCGGCCGCGGTCCGCCGTCCGCGCCACAGGGTGAGCGCCTCCGGATGGAGGAACCGTTTCCACCCCAGCGCGCCGAGCGTGTATGCGAACCGGGCGTCGCCGTCGCCGTGGGCCAGTCGGTAGTGGGCGGGCCCCGTTTCATCGGTGTGGCCGCGGGGGAGGTCATCGGCGCTGCGGACCGGAGCATAGACGACGGCGCGGTCGCGCACCGTGGGACCGAGCACGTGGTAGCCGTGGGCCCGCAGCAGCTGGATCAGCGCCGTGAGCCCATCGACGCCGAAGACGACCGGAGGGGGCAGATCCTCCGGTGAACCGTGCGCCTCGTGGGGCTCGAGGCCGCGCGCTTCCGTCGCGGTATCCGTCACGCCCAGACTCCTTCACATGACAGCGGGACAGTCGTTGTCCCGCTCCGGAGAATCTGCCCGGCGCTGGTAAGAACAGAGTGAATGGGGGGCCAAACGCGCTTCACGCCGGGCTCAGCGCCGCTTCATCCGCCACCGACCGAATCGGGAGGGCACGATTCGGGTATTTGACTTTGTATTATAAAGTACTTTATACTTGACCGTCCCCGACCGGATCGCGACCATGTCGCTCCGCCTCCTCGCCGTGGTGTACCGTCTCGCCGCCCTTGCCGGCGGCGGCTATTTCCTTGCCCTGGTCGTCGTATCCCTGCTGAGCCGGGAACGACTGCTCGCCACCGGCGACACCCTGCGCTTTTGCGGGTTCTATCTGGATTGCCACCGGATGGTGACGGTCGGGCCCGTCCGCTACCTCGACGCCATCGGTGACCACGCCCCCCGTAGCCGCCACGCGGTGGTGACCGTTCGACTGATGAGTGACGCCACGGGCGTCACGTTGGGCACCGGCCATCTCGACGCGACGCTGCGCGGCGGCGGCGGCCGGACCTATCGGCGTGATTACGCGGCGGAGCGGGCGCTCGCGGCCAACGGGACGCCGGCAGGCCTGCCGACCGTCCCCCTCCCGGCCGGCACCGCCGTGCGGTCCACGATCGTGTTCGAGGTCCCGGACGATGAGGCGTTGCTCCATCTCCGAATCCGGGACGCCGGCGTGCTGAACGCGTTGAGCGAGTTCTTTCTCATCGGGGACACCGACAGCTTCCTGCACCGGCGCGCCTGGTTCGTGCTGGACCCGCCCGCGGTGGTCGCGGTGCCGGCCGCGCCGCGGCGGCTGTGCGGCGCGATCAGCGGGTGCGACACCGTGGTCCGCGTGGTGGATGTCCGGCGCGACGCGACGGCCGGCGCCCCCAACGGCGTGCCCGCCGACGGCGTGTTCTACGTGGTGACGCTGGCGATGACCGACGCCGATTCCGGGGCCCCGCGCGCCGTGCCGTTCGTCGCGGAGGTACGGGACGGCCTGGGCCGTTCCTACCGCCGTGCCCGGGACGTGGAACGGATGCTCGACTCGGGGCGGCGCGAACCCGGTATCGTGCGGCTCGCCTTCGATCTGCCCGACGATGCCCCCGTGCCCCAGCTGGTCCTGCGCCGCGCCGGCGTGCTGAACGGGTTCGCGGGCGCCGCGCGCATCGTGCTTCCGCGGCGCGACGCGCTCTGACCTGGATTGCTGGCGCCCCGTCCGCGCGCGAGCTTCACCGCATGCCACGTCTCGCCAACATCGGACCGCGCGGGGTCCGTACCCGCGCACTCCAGGGCACGGTGGCGCTCGTCGCCGCGGGGGCCCTGTTCGTGATCCAGACGCTGCGCGGCACCCCGCCCGCCTGGACGCTCGCGTGCGCTCCCCTGCTCTGGCTCGCGGGCATCGGGATCTTCCAGGCCCGCGCCAGGACCTGAGTGCATCTGGCCGCGCGCGGGACGCGCGATGACGACAGCTGCACGACGCCGGTCACGGATGCCGGCGAACGCGACGCGCTCCGGCGCCAGGCGCGGGGCGTGCACGTTCGCGCGATGGCCCTTGCCGTGGGTGGCGCGGCGGTCGCGATCGGCCTTCGGGTCCTGCTGGGGAGTGGCGGCTAGGGCCGCACGGGAGGCGCGGCGCCCGCGAGCGGAACGTCGGTGAGGCCAGCGAAGTCGTACAGCAGGATCTCCCTGCCCTGGTGTTCGATGAAGCGCGTGCGCTCGACCGGGTCACTCGCCATACGGGATCCAGATGTTCTTGATGTTGCTCGCCCGGCGCAGGAATTCCTCTCCCGCTCCCTCCACCAGGTCATCCCATGCCGGCGCGCGGCCGTGGTCCACCCACGTGCGTTTCATGTTGCCCACGGACAGGCGCTCGACGGCGGCGCCGCCCTCGGCCGGGCCGCAGTACCAGACGGCGTCCACGTCGTCGTGCCGCGCGAGCACCTCGGCCAGCTCGTCGCGCCAGCCGGTGACGATGTTCACGACCCCGGCCGGGACGTCGGACGTATCGAGCACCTGGTAGAGGTCGGTGGCGGCGAGGGGATGGCGTTCCGACGGAACGACGACGACCGTGTTGCCCATCGCGACCGCGGGACCCACCAGCGAGACGAACCCGAGCAGCGGCGGCGTGTCGGGGCACGCAATGCCCAGCACGCCGATGGGTTCCGGCATCGCGAGCGTGACGTTGCGATAGGGGGTATGGTGCACGCGTCCGTCCCACTTGTCGGCCCACGCCGCCCAATGAAACAGCCGCCGCACCGACGCCGCGACCTCACCCCGCGCCCCGTCGGCGTCGCCGGTCATGGACCCGATGCGATCGGCGAACTCCGCCGCGCGGGCTTCCAGGTTCTCCGCCACGTAGTAGAGCACCTGCGCCCGCAGGTGCGCGGTGGCGCGACCCCAGCCGGCCGCCTTGTGCGCGGCTTCCACGGCGTTCCGGATATCCTTGCGGTTCCCTCGGCCGACTTCGCCGAGCGAGCGGCCGTTTGCCCCGATCACCTCGAGGCTGTATCCGCCGTCCGGGCGGGCCTGCTTGCCGCCGATGTAGAGCTTGGGAGTTCGATCGATGGAGGGATGGAGGGATGGAGGGATAGAGGGATCGACGGATCGAGGAATCGGCGTGCTTGCAGGACCGGCATCCGGGAGCGCCATCCCTCCATCCCTCGATCCCGCGATCACTCGTACATACTCCCACAGCCCCTCCATCCCGCCCTCACGCCCGAACCCGCTTTCCCGATAGCCCCCGAAACCCGACGCGGCGTCGAACACGTTCGTGCAGTTGATCCAGACCGTGCCCGCCTTGACCTTGGGCGCGACGTCGAGCGCCAGGTTGATGCTCTCGGTCCAGATGCTCGCCGCCAGTCCATACCGCGTGTTGTTGGCCAGCGCGACGGCCTCCGCCGGCGTCCGGAACGTCATCAGCACCACGACCGGTCCGAAGATCTCCTCCTGCACGATGGTGGCGGCGGGCGTCACGTCCGTGCACAGGGTGGGCGGATAGAACCACCCGTCGCGCGGCACGCTCCAGCTGGGCTGCCACACCGCGGCTCCCTCCGTCCGGCCCTGCTCCACCAGCCGGGTGATCTTCTCGAGCTGGACGGGCGCGATGATGGCGCCGATGTCCACGGCCTTGTCGAGCGGATCGCCCACGCGCAGCGCCTCCATCCGCGCCTTGAGCTTGGCCACGAGCGCCGCGGCCGTGCCCTCGTGGACCAGGATGCGCGAGCCCGCGCAGCAGACCTGCCCCTGATTGAACCAGATGGCGTCCACCACACCTTCCACCACGCTGTCGAGGTCGGCGTCATCGAACACGATGAACGGCGACTTGCCGCCGAGCTCCAGCGACAGCCGCTTGCCGCTCCCCGCGGTGGCCGCCCGGATCAGCCGGCCGACGTCGGTGGACCCGGTGAACGCGATCTTGTTCACGTCCGGGTGGCGCACGAGCGCCTCGCCGGTGCGGCCGTCCCCCGTGACGATGTTCACGACGCCGTCCGGGAGCCCGATGTCCGCGCACAGCTCGGCAAACCGGAGCGCCGTGAGGGACGTGTACTCCGCCGGCTTCAGCACCACCGTGTTCCCTGCGCAGAGGGCCGGGGCCACCTTCCAGGCCAGCATGAGCAGCGGGAAGTTCCAGGGGATGATCTGCCCCACCACCCCCACCGGGCCGTAGCCGGGCAGCACCGTCGGGAGCAGCGCCGCCCAGCCGGCGTGGTGGTAGAAGTGGCGCGCCACGAGCGGGATGTCGATGTCGCGGGATTCGCGGATCGGCTTGCCGTTGTCGAGCGTCTCGAGCACGGCAAACAGCCGGCTGTGCTTCTGCACCTGCCGCGCCATCGCGTACAGGAAGCGCGCCCGCCCGTCGGGACCGAGGGCCTGCCAGCCCGGGAACGCCGCCCGCGCGGCGGCCACGGCGCGGTCCACGTCGGCGGCACTCCCCTGCGCCACGTCGGCGAGCGGCGTGGCGGTTGCCGGATTCAGCGTCGGGAACCGTCCGCCGTCCGCGGGCTCCCGCCAGCTTCCGCCAATGAAGTGATCGAACCGGCGATGGTGCGCATCGAGCCAGGCAAGCGCCGGCTTCGGGTCTTCCGGTGCCGGCCCGTACTCCATGGACGCGAACACCTCGGCCACCTTGGACTTCGCCCGCCGCTCGCCGTCGCTCATCCCACCATCCCGCCGATCCCGTTTATCCCGTTCATCCCGCCGTCACCCCATCGCATGCCGATGCTCCGCCGAGTACCGCCCGGTCACGAAGTGCTCGAGCTGCCGTTCGATGTCGGTCAGGAGCGCGCTCGCACCGAACCGGAAACGTGCCGGCCTGAGCCACCGCGGTCCGAGTTCTTCCTTCATCAGCGTGAGCCAGTCCAGCCCCTGCTTTGCCGTCCGGATCCCGCCGGCCGGCTTGAAGCCCACCTCGTGACCGGTGCGCTCGTGGAACGCGCGGATGAGCCGCGTCATGACCAGCCCCACGGGAAGGGTCGCGTTCGCGGCCTCCTTGCCCGTGGAGGTCTTGATGAAGTCCGCCCCCGCCATCATGCAGACCGCGCTCGCGCGGGCCACGGTCCGCAGGGTCGCCAACTCTCCGGTCGCGAGAATCGTCTTGAGGCGCGCGTCCCCGCAGGCGTCCCGGCAGGCGGCCACCTCGTGGTAGAGTGCCTCCCAATCGCCGGTCAGGGCGTGGGCGCGCGTGATCACCACGTCGATCTCGCCCGCCCCGGCCGCGACGGATGCCCGGATTTCCGCCAGACGCTGGGGCAAGGGGCTCAGGCCATGCGGGAAGCCCGTCGAGACCGCGGCGACCGGAATGCCGGAGCCCGCGAGGCACTCGGCCGCCCACTCCACGAAGGCGTGATACACGCAGACCGCACCCACCCGGACGTCCAGGTCGCCGGCGCCAAGTGCCGCGAGGAGGTCGGGGCGGACGGGCCGCCGCGCCTTGCCGCAGAGCCGCGCGATCCGCCCGCGGGTGTCGTCTCCGGCGAGGCTGGTGAGATCCATGCAGGTGACCGCACGCAGCAGCCACGCCGCCTGCCATTCGCGCTTGACGGTCCGGCGGCGCGGCAGGGTGTCCGCGCGCCGTTCCACGGCGCTGCGGTTGACGCGCAGGCTCCTGACCCATGCCAGGTCGAGGGGGATGCCCGGGTTGCGGGGTGCGGGGGCAGCCGGCGGAACACCAGTCACGGGCGCGGCCTTGGCCTCGCGCAATCTCACCATCGCCGTGCCTCCCCGCTGCAGCGGAAACCGTTCAGGCGCCCTAAGATAGCGCTCCCCACCGGGGCCCGACACCCTCGGGAGGGCCCGGAACCTGCTAGGTTTACTGTCTATGGCCCGAACGCGCCGCAGGAACCGCGGTTATACCGTGATCGAGTTGCTGCTGGTCATGATCATCATTGCCGTGATCTCTGCGATCACCTACGTGCGGCTGCGGCCGACGCTCGAGCACGCCCGGGTGCGCGGCGCGGCGAGCGTCCTGGCGGGAGACCTCCAGTATGCGCAGGTCATGGCGGCACGGCTTCGCACCCCCATGGTGGTCTCCGTGAACACGACGGGGCTGACGTATCAGATCGCGAGTCGCGCCGGGACGGTGTACCGGTCGCGGGACTTGAGCACGGCAAGCGACTACGCGCTTGGGGAGATCCAGGCCGCGCCGACCACGTTCGAGGTCTTCCCCAACGCTGTGGCGGCGCAGAGCGCCACCTACACGGTGGGCCTGAACGGCTACCGCCGGCGCGTCACCTTTTCCCGGGCGGGGCAGATTCGTGTCACGACGGTTCCCTGAACCCCGCCCGCGGTCCGACCGCGGCGTCTCGCTGATCGAGGTGGTGGTGGCCCTCACGTTGCTCAGCGTGGTGCTGCTCGCTCTCACCGGCATCATGTGGGAGATCGGCCGGCACACCCGGCAGGCCAGCCTGGTCGGTGCGCGGGGGGCGGCCCTGGCGAGCGCGGCCTCGCTCGCCGAGTCCATGCGGTGGGACAGCCTGGACGCCCTCGTGGGGTGCGGCTCGGACACGTCGGCGCAGATGCTGTACACGCGCTGCTTCGAGGTGGGCGCCGTCTCGAGCGGTGTCCGCCAGGTGCGGGCCATCGTCACACCCGCCGGCGGGACGGTCCGACCCGAAACGCTCACCGTGAGCCGGACGCGTCCGCGGTCCCGTTCGCCGCTCTACGTGCCGTGACGCGCCGCGGCTTCACCCTGATCGAGGTGCTGATCACGATGTTCGTGCTCGGCATCCTGGGGACGGCGCTGGCGCGGCTGATGATCAGCAACTCGCGCTTCGTGTCGCAGCAGGAGACCGAACTCGAGGCCCGGCAGACGGCGCGGGCAGCCATGAACGTCGTGCTGCCCGAGCTGCGGATGGTGAGCGACGGCGGCCTGCTCGCCGCGGGCCGGGACAGCGTCCGGGTGCGGGTGCCGTACGCGTTCGGCGTGTTCTGCCGGAACGAGTACGTCGTGCTGGCTCCGCCTGACTCGGCCGTGTACGCCACCGCCCTGTACACCGGCATCGCCTACCAGCTCCCAAACGGACTCTACGGGTTTGATTCGATCGTCACCGTCCTCGGGACGACCACCAACACCGCCGACTGCGACGCCGACAGCGTCCGGGCCATTCCCGGCGGGCAGCGCCTCCGGCTGAGCGTCGCGAACCTCGCGGCGCCGGGCAACCTCTTCTACCTGTATCAGGTCGTGACCTACCGGTTCGCGAACTCCACCGCCCTCCCGGGCCGGCGGGGCTTGTGGCGCCAGGCGCAGGGCGCCGCCGCGGAGGAACTGCTCTCCCCGTTCGATACGGCCGCGCGGTTCGTGTTCCTCGTGGGCTCGCGCCTCACGCCGCAGCTCACCGTCCCCGGGCTCCTGAACACGGTGCGCGGCCTGGAGCTCCGGCTGGTCGGGGCCAGCGTGAGTCCGGCACAGGGTGAGTCCCAGCCCACACGGTTTGCCCTGCATCCCCGCGTGCGCTTCGGCAACATGCTCGTCCCATGACACGGCGCCTGGCGGACCGCCGTGGCTTCGCGCTGCCGGTGGTGATCCTGATCGTGGCGCTGCTCACCGTGCTGCTCACGAGCGGCCTCACCCGCGCGCGCACCGAGCGGCAGATCGCCCAGGCCAGCGACGAGACCTCCGAGGCCCTGACGGTGGCGCAGAGCGGCCTCCAGACCTACCTGGGCACGGTGACCGCGCGCCCGTCCGACGGCGACTCCAGCCGCATCAACGTCACGGGGGGGTTCGCCAACGTCGTGGTGCACCTCGTGCGGCGGCCCGCGGACACCACGCAGCGCAGCCTCTACCTGGTGCGGTCCACCGGAGTCGTGATCAACCCGGACTCGGGAGCCGCCCCCCGCGCGCAACGCACGATCGCCCAGTTCGCGGAATGGGAGGCCGGCTACATGCTCCGGCGGGCCGCGTTCACGGCCGCCAACGGCATCCAGAAACGCAATGGGACCGCTACGATCCGCTTCTGGGGGAGCGACTATTCGGGCTGCAGCCCAAGCGACTCGCCCGTTCCGGGCGTGCGAACCAGCAACGACTCCCTCCCCGGCCCGCCAACCCCTGTGGTTGATTATCAGGGGAACCCGGCATTCATCCAGGAAGGTCCGAACGAGGGACCGGTCGTTGCGGCGCAGACCGCGATCAACTGGGCCGGCGCCATGGGCGGCGGGCTGACTCCGGACTACACCTCGTTCCAGAACTTCGATTTCACCTACCCCATCCAGCGGATCACCGGAAACCTGAACCTATCGGTCGCCTCGAGTGGCTCCGGTCTCCTCCTGGTGACCGGTGACCTCACCATCAGCGCGTTCTTCTTCTTCCAGGGCATCATTCTGGTGGGCGGGGCCATCGACTTCGATCCCGGGAGCTGGGTGGTGATCCGCGGCCTGGTCGTGTCCGGGCTCAACGAACAGCTCGGGATCAACCCGCAGCGGTCCCAGTTCGGCGACGGCGATTACCTCGAGATCCAGTACGCTTCCTGCTACGTCCGGCTGGCCCTCGCCCCTCTCACCGGCCTCGCACCGGTCCGGAACGCCTGGCTCGACACCTGGGCGTCGTACTAGACCGCCGGCGGCCCTCGTCCCGGCCGGTCACGTCTCTGTAGATTTCCGCCGCACGCGGTCGGCCTCACCAGCCGTCCCTCCGCTCATCGCACTTTCGGAGCGATCCATGACGTCCCCCCCAGGTCTCCTGCCCGCCCCGCTCACACGCCTCTCGGACGACGAGGACATGTTCCGGCAGGCGGTCCGCGACTTCGCGGAGACCGAGATCGCGCCGCTCGTGCATGACATGGACGCGCGTGGCGAGTTCGACCGGTCCCTGCTGCCCAAGTTCGGCGAGCTGGGCCTGTTCGGGATCGACATCCCCGATCAGTTCGGCGGCGCCGGGGGCTCGTTCTTCATGAGCATCCTCGCCGTCGAGGAGCTGGCGCGCGTGGACGCGAGCACGTCCGTCCTCGTGGACGTCCACAACACGCTCGCCGTCGTGGCCGTCAAGCAGTTCGGGGACCGGGCCCTCCAGGCCAAGTACCTCCCCCGTCTCGCCGGCGGCGAGGTGGGCGCGTATGCCCTGTCAGAGGCCAACTCGGGCTCCGACGCCTTCGCGCTCGAGTGCCGCGCGGAGCAGCGCGGCGGCGGCTGGCTGCTGAACGGCCAGAAGCTCTGGATCACCAACGGCAACGAGGCGGACCTGTTCGTCGTGTTCGCCACCGTGGATCCGTCGAAGGGCTACAAGGGCATCACCGGCTTCATGGTGGAACGGGGATCCCCGGGGTTCACGGTCGGGAAGAAGGAGGACAAGCTCGGCCTGCGCGCCTCCAGCACGACCGAGCTGGTGCTCGACAGTTGCGAGGTGCCCGCCGGGAACGTCGTGGGGGAGATCGGCACGGGTTACCGGGTCGCCATCGAGACGCTGAACGCCGGCCGCATCGGCATCGGGGCCCAGATGGTGGGCATCGCCCAGGGCGCGCTGGACGCCACCCTCAAGTACGTCGGGGAGCGGAAGCAGTTCGGCAAGGCGATCGGCGAGTTCCAGGGAGTCCAGTTTCAGCTGGCGCAGGCCTGGACGGAGCTGGAGGCGGCTCGGCTGCTCGTATACAACGCCGCCCGGCTGCGCGACGCCGGCCAGCCGCACATGCTCGAGGGGGCGATGGCCAAGCTGTACGCCTCCCAGGCCGCGGAGCACGTCACGAGCCTGTGTGTGGACCTGTACGGCGGCTACGGCTACACCAAGGAGTATCCGG
>DAINBS010000018.1:0-19310 GCA_036732805.1 Gemmatimonadales bacterium
GCCTGTCCGCCTCACCGACTCGCCCGAGGACGAGTTCTTCCCGACTTGGGGGCCTGACGGCAGCGTCATCGCCTTCGAGCGCGACGTGAACGGGGCCCGGCAGGTGTTCGTGATGACGCCCGCCGATCGCACGGTCACGCAGCTCACGACGGAGGGCGCGAACAGCGGACCACGGTTCTCACCGGACGGCGCGCGGCTGGCCTTCACCAGCTCGCGGGGCGGTGGACGAGAAGTCTGGGTCATGGATGCGGACGGCGCGAACCAGCGCCGGGTCCCGGATCCGTTCGCGGACGGGTCCGCGCTCATGTTCGGCGACTGGTCGCCCGACGGCCGGGAGATCCTGTTCCTGCGTTGGCCCAACGGCGCCGGCGGCTGGACCGAGGCGTGGGTGTCCGACTCGGCGGGCGGGAACGCGCGCATGGTGCTCGGCCCGTTCGCGGGCTCGCCAGGCGGCCGGATCGTTGGCGCCCCCGGTGAGGGTTCCATCCCCGATCTGTCGGTGGCTCGGTGGGGGCCGCTGGGAGGCCTGGTCGCGTACACCTACGCGGGAACCGATACGGTGGTCCTGGTGCTCGGCCTCGATCAGTCGGGTGGGGGCGCCGTGGGCGTCGCCGGAGCGGCGTTCGTTGGTCACGCCGTGTTCGCGGGCGCGGACGACCGGTTCGTGTTCGAGAGCGACGCCGGCGGCGCCCACGCCATCTATCGCCAGGATGCCGGCGGAACGGCGGTGCGGTTGTCTCCCCCGGACGTCGCGGAGTACGAGCCCGACGTCGCTCGGCCGAGTCCGGCGATCTATGTCGACCGCGTCGTGATCAGTCCCGACTCGGTGGGCCTCACGTCGGACGAGTCCGGCCAGACCTTCACGGCGTCAGGCGTGGACGCCAGCGGCCAGCCGCTTCCCGTGGTGGTGCAGTGGCTCATCCCCTCCGAAGGGATCTCGGCGCTCCTGCCCGGACCGCCGGTGGAGACGGTGGCGCTCGGCGTGGGGAAGACGTACGCCATCGCCTCATATCGCGGATGGCGCAGCGACAGCGCCCCGATCACGATCACCCCCGCGACCGGCCCCAACGCGCAGCGGCTGGTGTTCCGGATCGGCGCTCAGATCTACACGATGCGGGGCGACGGCACCGACACGATCCGCCTCACCACGCCATCGCTTGGCGGCTACGACCCGGCGTACAGCCCTGACGGCGCACGCATCGCGTGGACCAACCTCGCCGGCGGCGACGGTGACCTCTGGGTGATGAACGCCGATGGCTCGTCCCCCGCGGCGGTCACGTCGGGAGCGACGTACGACGCCCAGCCGTCGTGGTCGCCCGACGGCCAGCAAGTCGTGTTCAGCACGAATCGGGTCGGTACCGCGGCGAATCAGCGCCAGCTGTGGGTCGTCCGGCTGGACGGGACGGGGTTGCGGCAGCTCACGTTCCCGCCCGCGGCCAACTTCCAGGATGCCGATCCCGCCTGGAGTCCCGACGGGTCCCTGATCCTGTTCACCAGGTTCGTGCTCGGGACCGGCACGTCCTCCCTGCGGTCCGTGGACGTCGCCGACGGTACGGAGCGCGCGCTGGCGATGCCGGCGGGCAGCTACCGGTTTCCCGCGTGGGTCCCCGACGGGACAGCGTTCGTCTATACGCGGGTGAGCGTCGGCTCGATCATCGAGTATCTCGGCGTGGGCCGGATGCCGTATCCACCGGGGGCCGAGACGGTGCTGTCGACCGGGAGCAGTCCGCGCGGCTTTGCCGCCGGCGGGCATCTGGTTCCTTCGGTCGCCGCGGACGGGCTCATCGCCTTCTCGTCCGGCCTCGGCGTGACCGTGATGCGGGGAGACGGCACCGCGCTCTCGGGACTGATTCCCGGCGGCGTACCGGGCAACTGGCAGCCGGCGACCCCGCCACGGTATGTCGCGGCGGTGACGATCGGCGGCGACGTGGCCACCGCGATCGCGGTGGGCGGCACGCGACAACTGACCGCGAGCGCCACCGATCAGGACGGATCACCCATCGTGCCGGCCGGCGGCTTCCGCTGGACCGCGCTCGATCTCGACGTGGCCACGGTGGATTCCACGGGCCTGGTCACCGGCGTGGCGGCGGGAAGCGCCCGGATCGTGGCGTCGGCGGGACTGGCCGCGCCCGACACCGTGACCGTGACCGTCGGCGCCGCGGTCGCCCCGTTGACGCGCACGTGGGTGGGCGGTGATGCGGGCGGGCCCACCGACTGGTTCGTCGCGGGCAACTGGTCGCCGGCTGGCGTCCCGCTGACCGCGGATTCGGTGATCATCGTGAGCACCACCAACCAGCCGGTACTCACCACCTCAGCGACCGTGGCCCGGGTCCGGATCCTGGGCGGGAACCTGACGCTGAACGGCCAGGTCCTGACCGTCACCGGCGACTTCAGCACCGAGGACGGCGCCGGCACCGTCACCATGCAGCAGCCGGGCGACAGCCTCGTCGTGGGCGGAAACGCGGTGTTCCAGGGCGGCTCCACGTTCGGTCTGCTGACCGACGGCGTCCTTTCCGTCGCTGGTGACTTCGAGCAACGGCTCTTCGTCGACGTCGAGCCGTTCCAGGCGTTCAGCAACCACCGGACCGTGCTCGACGGACCGAGCGCCCAATTGCTCGTGATCCAGAGTCTCGCGACGTTCGGGCACCTCGAGATCGCCAACACGGGCGGCGGGGTGCAGGCGTCTCTCGAGACGACCATCGAGGTCGCGGGCACCTTCACGATCACCACGCCGACGACGTTCAACGGCGGCGACAACTCGCTGGACGTCGAGGGTGCCGTTTCGACGGTCGCGGGCAGTACGCTTTCGGCCCTCAACCTGCGCCTCTTCAGCACGCTGAGCCTGGGCGGTGGGTTCGACGTCGGTACCACCGAATTCGCGGGCGTGGATCAGGAAATCCCCGACCTGCCCTACCAGAACGTGCAGGTGTCGGACCAGGCCCGTCTGGGCGCCTCGGTGACGATCGCTGGATCACTCGTGATTTCCGGAGGATCGAGCGGATCGTCGCTCGACGTCAACGGGCACACGCTGACCGTCGCCAACCTCAGGACGGGTGGGGGCGGTGCCGATCCGGCCTCGTTGACCATGCGGAACCCGTCCGACGTCGTGATCGTGACGGATTTCGCTCAGTTCGACGGCGACTCCGCCTCGGACCGGATGACCGAAGGGGTGCTCTACCTTGCCGGCAGCCTGTTCGACGGCGGCAGCGGGGCGACCGGAACGGCGTTGCGCGCCTCGGGGAATCATCGGACCGTGCTGAACGGATCCGGCCTGCAGGAGATTCGGATAGAAAACGGGAGCCCGATCTTCCATCACCTCGAGATCGCCAACACCGGTCCCGGTGTGGAGATCCCCCTGTTCGGCGAAGGAGTCGAGCTTGCGGTCAGCGGCAAGCTGGTGATCTCGACGCCCGTTCCCTTCTCCGGCTTCGGCGCCTATGTGGATGTCGGTGACAGTCTCGTCACGGTCGCCGGCAGTGCGGTGATCCTGGGCGGCCTGGTGCTCCGCGGCGGGATCGCCGTGAGCGGGGCGCTGGAGCCGGCCACGATCGAGTTCGCCGGCACCAATCAAGACATTCCTCCCTCGGGCGTCTACGGCGGCGTCGTGGTCTCCGGCACGGCGCGCCTGACCGGCGCCACCGCCGCGGGCGTCAACCTCCTGGTCCGGGGGGCGCAGGCCAATCTGACCATGAACGGACAGCGGCTCACCGCGGGGAGCGTGACGCTCGGCGGCGTCCTGGACGGGACCGGAACGCTCACCATGACCAACCCGGCCGACACGCTGGCCGTGGCGGGCGACCTGGCGTTCTTCGGCGCCAACACCGCCGGCCTGCTCACGGCCGGCACGGTCCTGGTGGCCGGCGGCTTCTATCAGGGCGAGAATCCCGCGGCATTCCAGCCGTCCGGGACGCATTGGACCGTCCTGAATGGTTCGACACAGCAGATCGTCTCGTTTGCCAACCCGGGGACCACAGGGGCGACCTCACGCTTCCAGAATCTCAAGCTGGCAACGGGTGGCGAAGTGCGGTTCCAGACGGCGGCGGCGGTCGCCGGAGAGCTGCGCGCGGATTCAGCGCTACCGCAGCGCGTCACGGGCCCGGGTGCGCTGCTGAGCGTGGAAGGGGTGGACGTCGCGGGACTCACGCTCGACGGCATCGCCATTGCCGTCGGCGCGGGCGCGATAGCGCGGTTCGACGATGTGACGTTCCAGAACCAGGACCCGGCGGCGGTGCAGCTCAGCGTCGCCCACCCCGGCGCCGCGACCCCCTTCACGTTCGACGGCGTGCAGTTCCTCACGTCGCCGACCACCGGGTACTACGTCAGCGCCACCGATGTGGCTCCGGGCGACGGGAACGTCCTCACCATCAACCTGACGGACGCGGTCCCGCCGGATGGGTCCACGTTTACCCAGACGAGCGGCGGGGCCGTGGTCACCTGGGCGGGCGGGCCGGGCTCCCCGGCTTTCGCCGCGATGGACCAGGGCCTGAGCTACGGCTGCGGGCTCACCACCGCCGGCACGGCCTACTGCTGGGGGGCCAACGCCGAGGGCGAGCTGGGCGACGGGACCACAACCCAGCGCACCGCGCCCACCGCGGTCGCGGGCGGCCTCACGTTCACCGACATCAGCGCGGGCGGTCAGCACAGCTGCGCCCTGGACCCCGACGGTCTGGCCTACTGCTGGGGCTCCAACGCGTACGGGCAGCTGGGCGACGGCACCAACACGGATCAGCTCACGCCGGTGGCCGTCGTGGGCGGCCTGTCCTACTCGGCGATTGCGGCGGGCGAGCAGTTCACCTGTGCCGTACAGGCCTCCACCGGACTCCTGTACTGCTGGGGCCGCAACACGTACGGTCAGCTGGGTGATGGGACCACGACCGACCGCGCCACGCTGGGACCGGTGGAGGGCGTGGAGGGACTGGTGTTCGGGTCGGTGAGCGCGGCGATCGGCCAGCACGCCTGTGCCGTCACCACGGCCGGCGACGGGTACTGCTGGGGCCGGAACACCAACGGGCAGCTGGGGGACGGCACGAGCACGAACCGGCTCACGCCCGTCGCGATCTCCGGCGGACTCACGTTCAGCATGATCAGCGCCACCGCGAACGAGCACACCTGCGGGGTCACCACCGGCGGGCAGGCCTGGTGCTGGGGTTGGAACAACTATGGCGAAGTGGGCGACGGGACCACGACTAAGCGCCTCGCGCCGGTCGCGGTGTCCGGCGGGCTCACGTTCGCCGCCGTGAGCGGCGGCGCCAACGGCTTTACGTGCGGCCTCACCACGGCCGGGGCCGGCTATTGCTGGGGCCTGAACAATGTCGGTCAGTTGGGTGACGGAACGACCACGGCGCGACTCACTCCGGTGGCCGTCTCCGGCGGCTTGACGTTCCTCCAGCTCAGCGCGGGCTTCGCTCACGTGTCCGCGGTCGCGACTGGCGGCACCGGGTACGCCTGGGGTGCCAACACCCAGGGCCAGCTGGGGGATGGGACCACCACGAACCGCAACGTGCCCACCCCTCTCGTGCCGCCGGTACCATGAAGCAATTCCCGTCCCTTCGAGTCACGCTCGCGGTCCTGGCCGCCGCATCCGGCGCCAGTGTCGTGGCCGTCGTTCCCGCCCGGGCCCAGTCTCCCGACTGGACCGTGTTCCTGAACGTGCGTCCCGACCCGTCGCCCTACGTCGCCGATTGGGAGTCCGATCCGTCCATCGTCACGCTCGTGCTCTCCTACACGGGCGCGGGCGGCGTGGCCTTCTACCTCGACGGCCGGGTGATGCGCGGGACGGAATCCGTGGTCGCGGGAAGGAGCACGGCGTTCGAGTTCGTCCGCGCCTCCCAGCTCGTGCTCACGACGCGCGACGGGATCTGGGAAGCGAACTCGGTCACCTACCAGGCCTCCCTGCGCGACCTGCTCGAGCAGACGGGCCGCCTGCCGGACGGCGAGTACCAGTTCTGCGTGGACGTGCGCCAGGGCCTGCCGGAGGCGGGGCCCGGCGCCCTGCTGGCCACGGACTGCGCGGGGTTCTCGATCACGGCCCCGCAACCGCCCGGTCTCATCACGCCGGCCGACGGCGACACCGTGGTGCAGGCGTTTCCCACGTTCGTCTGGACGCCGGTGCTGCTCGGCCCCAACGCGCGCGTGAGCTTCCACGTCCGCGTGGCCGCGGTGCTGCCGGGCCAGGCGCCACTCGAAGCCATCAACAACGTGCCGGTGTTCGAGGGGGATGTCGACCAGGCGTTCGCGCCCTACCCGCGCGACGCGCTGCCGCTCGAGTCCGGGGAGCGCTATGCGTGGCAGGTGCAGGCCACCGATGATGCGGGTCTGCCGGTGGGCGAGCGCCAGGGCAAGAGCGAGATCTGGACCTTCGTCTTCGCGCCGGCCGGCCCGGTCACCCCGCCGCCGATCACGGAGGACGAGGACACACCGGTCGTCTCGCGCTTCCAGTGGGCCGAGGTGGAGGTCGAGGTGCTCGCGCTGAAGGACTCCTCCTTCGCGAACTACAGCGGCACCGGGCGGCTCAAGGTGGTGCCGGGCCTGTTCGAGCCGGAGTTCCCGTTCCGAGGCCTGCGGCTCACGCCCGACGGCGCGCGGGTGGACTACGCGCCGCGGCACGTGGTGCGCATGCCGGACATCGGGAGCGCGTTCGACTGGGTGAACGTCTTGCCGCTGCCCTTTGTCGTGATGATCGAGAAGCTCGTGCTCGTCGCCGACTCCGCGACGGGCGACCGCCACGTGGGCCTTTCGGGCGCGGGAGTGGTAATCACGTCCTACGCCAACCCGTTCCCGCCAGCCGAACAGCCCGAGCCGGACCCGTCGAACCCGACCATGACAGACGCCGAGCAGGCAGCGGCAGAAGAACCGTGCCGCGAGGTCGCGGAATACGACAGCGAGCTCACCGAGATCCCCGGCACCCGACAGACCGTGTGCACGGACGCCACCGAGGAAAGCGCCGCGCCCTCCGACGCCCTGCTGCAACGGAGCCAGGACTGGGGCACGACCGCCGAGCAGGGGGTCGCCGGGCTCCAGGAGCTGGCGCGCCGCCACTTCTACTTCCTGTTCCAGGACGTGCACATCGGCGACCGCGGGCCGGAAGGTCGGCTCGTCATGGCGCGCGACTTCCGCAGCGCCAATTGGGGCATGCCCGGGTTCGAGATGGTGCTGTACCGCGACTCGACGTCGCTCACGCTCGCCGACGGCACCGGAACGCTCGACCTCAAGGGCGACTTCCGGATCCCGCCTGGCACGGGCCTGGTGCTGGATCGCACCGCCGCGATCGCCGACTCGATGGCCGAGGCCGGGAAGCTCGATTCGCTGGAACAGACCGCCGCCGACTCCGCGGTCACGCTCAAGATCAGGCGCGCGCGGCTCAGCACGACCGGCGAGTTCTACCTCGAGACCGAAGGCATCCCGCTTGCTCGGCTTGGCCGCACCGGCCTCAAGCTCCGGACGGGCGACGCGGTGGTGGACCTGTCGTCGGAGCTGTCCCCCGCCGGCCGCGAAGCCGGCTGGCGCGGGGTGTACCTGGATAGCGGGCGCGTGTTCCTGCCGCTCGCCTGGAACACCTGGGGCGACCTCGCCGGCATCGCGCAGGACACGAGCCCGGCCACCGTGCTCGGGCGGCAGCTTTCGATTGACGCGCAGGGGTTCAGCGGCGACATCAGCGCTTCGAACCTCCAGGAGATTGGTCCCATCGGCTTCGGCGGGTTCAGCGGGGTGCTCGACTCGCTGCGGTTCAAGTTCACCGCCGGGACCCTGGACACGGGCTTCGTCTCGGGCCGGCTCGACGTGCCGTTCTTCACGACCCCCATCGAGTACCAGGTGGGGTTCACGCCGGTGGGTGTGGACCGCGCGTACGTGCGGCTCGAGGCAGACCAGTGGATCGACATGCCCGCGCTCAACGCGCGGCTCCAGATCCAGCGCGGGGAGTTCGTGTACGAGCGGCCGGTCGGCACGCTCACCGTGGACGCCCTGCTCACGATCGACCGCGGCGGCGTGGCGCTCGAGCGGGCGCAGGTGTACGGCCTCAGCGTCTCCAACGACGGTGGCATCAAGCTCGGCGCCGGCTGGCTGGTGTTCGATTCCGGGTACGAGGGCACGTTCCAGAACTTCCCGGTGGCGCTCGACTCGATCGGGTTCGGGAGCGGCACCGACGGAAACGAGGTCTGGCTGGGCGTCGCGGGGCAGTTCGCGCTCGGCGACAATCTGCCGTCGGGCTCGAGCGCCTTCCGCATCTTCGCGAAGCGCTCGGCGCCGGGGGCGCCGTGGAACTTCTCCCGGCTCAGCGTCGACCGGTTCAAGATCTCGTTCGAGAACGCCGTGGCGAATTTCGAGGGCGACGTCCAGTACGTCCAGGACGACTCGGTGTATGGGGACGCGTTCAAGGCCGCGGTGGCGCTCAGCGTGCAGGACCAGTTCAGCGCGGCCGGCACCTTCATCGCGGGCGCGACGACGTTCCGCTACTGGTACGTGGACGCCCGGCTCGTGCTCCCGCCTCCCGGCATCCAGCTGGGCCCGCTGCCGCTCGCCATCTGGGGCTTCGCGGGCGGCGCGTACGCGCGCATGCGGGCGAACATCGACACGCTGACGCTCAAGGCGACCTACGTCCCGGATCAGGCGACCGCGTTCGGTCTCAAGGCCGCCGTTTCGATCGGGACGTCGGGCAATCAGGGTTACGTGTGGAACGCCGACGCGTGGCTCGAGGCGGCCGCGAGCGCCAACGGCGGCATCCAGTCGCTCACGCTCCGGGGCGACAACTGGATGCTGACCGAGGTCGCCCGGCGCGAGAAGAAGCTGTGGGGGACGGTGCTCGCCGACCTCCCCGTGTCCCGGCCGGTGCTCCACGCGAACCTCACGGTCAACGTGGACCTCAAGCCCATGCTGACCGGAAACGGCTGGGCCGAGCTGCACTTCGCGCCGGACGACTGGTACGTCAACGTCGGCACGCCGCAGCGACCCGATTCGCTCACCCTCCTGCCCGGCACCCTGAATCTCCAGTCTACCGCGTACTTCCAGCTGGACGAGGACGGCGTGGGCGCCGGCTTCGCCACGTTCTTCGAGAAGGAAAAGACCGTCGGGAGGTTCAAGGGCCGCGTCGCCGCGGGCTACGAGGCTGCGGCTGAGCTGCGCTATCGCCCGTTCCGTGCCACGGGCGATGGCGAGTTGTGGGGCGAGATCGTGGCCAAGGTGAAGGCGCTGGGCAACTGGTACGAGCTGCTGAGCGGCACGGCGCGGGCCACGATGGCGTTCGAGTTCCCGGATCCCACCCGAGTCTGGGGCAAGATCAAGCTCAAGTACAAGATCGCCGGCGGGGCGGCGAAGGGCACGTACAGGATGCGCTACTCCTGGGGCGGGAGCGGCGACGACGACGCGGACGACGACGCGCCCTTCGTGCTCATCGCCGCCACGAGCCCGCTGCCCGGCGATACGGGGGCCTCGGTCAGCGGCGTGTCGTACTACCTCGGGATGAGCGAAGGTGTCGAGTACGGCACCGACGACGGCGTGTACCGGCTGCGGCTTGCCGCCGTCCCGGTCATCGGCCGGCGCACGGTGACCGTCGTGGGCGGCCGGCTCGGTGCCCCCAGCCGGACGCTGGTGACGTGGCCCTCCATCGGCACGCTCCAGCGCGTCTGGGACGATGAGCGCGCCACGTTCACGCTCGTCGCACCCGGGTACGCCACGCTCGAACCCGGCGCGAGGTACCGCGCGATCGTCATGTTCGCGCTCGACAAGCAGACGAACGATGGGTGGCAGACCCAGCAGTCTGTTACCGACACGCTGGAGTTCACCACGAGCGGCGTCCCGCCGATCCTGGCGCAGCTCGTTTCGGAGACCGATCCGCGCGGCGCCGCTTCTCCCATGTACTTCGGCGGTCCGAACGCGGGGGCGGTGCGCGTGAGGTTCACCAACACCCACCCCGACCTCACGTCGGGTGCGGCGGTGGGCCGGCTGGTGGCCAACGGCACCGACACGGTGGCGGGCTCCTGGGGCACAGCCTCCTATCCGTTCGCCATGCGCACGCTCCAGAACGACCCCACGCTCTATCGTTTCAGTCCGGGCGCGGGGGCACTCGCGCCAGGCACGTCGTACCGCTTCGTCCTCGTCCAGAACGACTCGACCGCGCAGCAGCACTACGCCGTGTCGTTCACCACCAGCCGGTACGCCAGCTTCGCGGAGCACGTAGGTACCTCGGCCGTCACGGTCGAGCCGGACCGCGGGCCCGGTCCGCTGTCGGGCGCGGGAACGTACCTGCGGGGCGTGCGCGTGATCCTGACGGGGCAGGAACCCATCGAGTGGAACGACATCGACTCGATCGAGGTCATCGGCGTCACGGCCGGCTGGCAGGTCCTGCCCCGTACGCGCTGCCAGTGGGTGGGAGGGTCCGGACCCGCGGCTCTGTCCCTCGGTGCCACCGTCCTCAAGCTGTGCGGTGCGACGCCGACCTACGAGAACCTCCTAAACGTCGAGTTTACCGCCCCGACCGACGCGGGCCTGCCGGCGTCCTCCACCGCCGCGGTCACGGTGCGCCTCAACCACCGACGCGAGGGGTGGCACACGTTCACCTGGCAGATTCCGTCGGCGATCGTGCAGATCGTCGATACGCCGGTCACGACCACCCAATCGACCACTCCCCCCCCGACCGTCGACGTGACGCCGCCGCGGCAGACGACGCAGAGGGGCCGATGATCCCGGTCCGCCGCACCGCCCTGCTCCTGGCCCTTCCGGCCGCGCTCGCGGCCCAGCAAGCCGAGACGCCCCTGCTGGTGGCACCCGCGGCCGACGGTGTGGTGTTGCGCTGGGTCTGGCCCGAGGGCGAACGGCCGCTCGGTTACCACGTGGAACGCCGGGAGTTCGGGGGGGCGTGGGTGCGCCTCACGACGCAGCCGATCGAGCGGATCCGCGGCCGCGAAGCGGCGCGGCAACGACTGGGCGCGGCCTACGAGCGGTACGAGGGAATGCTCTTCCCCGAGGATCCGTTCGAGGAACTGCGCGATCCCGCGTCGTACCGGTCCCTCCTCCTGCTGGTCGCCGATCTCGAGCCCGCGGTGGCCGAGGTGCTCGGTCTCCGGTTCGACGACCGCGGCGCCGAGCGCGGGAGGATCTTCGAGTACCGGCTGCTCGCGCTGACCCGCGACGGGGAACGGGAGGCGGCGCGCGGCGGCCCGGTGGTGGCCGGCTCCTGGGAGCAGCCGGCCGGCCCCGACTCGCTCGAGGCGGCCCAGGCCACCGACGGGGTGGCGCTCCGGTGGTCGGCCGCGGGCCCGTTCACGGCCTACCACGTGGACCGCCGCCGCGGCGCGGGACCGTGGGAGCGCGCGAGCGGCGTGCCGGTCGTGATCTTCAGCAACGACGGCGCCGCGGCGACGGCCGCCGCACCCCGCTTCTTCCGCGACAGCACCGCCCGGCCGGGCGATACGCTGGTGTATGCCGTGTCCGGCCTGGACCCGTTCGGCCGATCCAGCCGCCGCTCGGCGGAAGCGCGCGTCGTCGTGCGCGACGTGCAGCCGCCCCGGCCGCCGCTGCAGGTAACGACGGCCGTGCATGGCGACACGGTCACGATCTCGTGGGTTCCGTCCGCCGACTCCGAGGTCGCGGCATATCGCGTGTGGCGTGGGGCAAGCCACGAAGGCCGGTTCGAACCGGTGGGCGGCATGACGGCCCCGCCCGACACGGCGGTCCGTGACGTCGGCCGGCCCGAGGGGTCGGTCACGTGGTACTACGTCACCGCGACGGATCGATCGGGCAACGAGAGTCCGCCGTCGTTCTACGCGATGGCAGTGGTGCCCGACCTGACGCCTCCCGCCGCGCCGGACAGTCTGCGCGCGACCGCCGACACGGGCCTCATCACCCTCGCCTGGCATGCCGTCGCGTCGCGCGACCTGCGCGGCTATCGCGTGTACCGCTCGTCGGTCCCGGATGGCACGTTCGGCCTTCTCACCGCGCATCCGCTGTCCGCGCCCGTGCTCGTGGACTCCATCCCGCGCGGCGCCGACCACGCCTTCTACTACCGCGTGACCGCGGTCGATTCGGTCTTCAACGAAAGCGCGCCGTCGCCCGTGCTGGCGGCCCGTCCTCCCGACGCGCGGCCGCCGACGGCGCCGCGCATCGAGTGGGTGCGGCCCACCGAGGACGGCCTCGTGGTCCGCTGGCTCGCGAATCCCGACCCGGACGTGGCGCACTACCGGGTCCGCTACCGGCCCCGAGGCAACGCGGCCTGGCTGGACCGGCCGCAGGAGCACCACACGCCGGCGCTGCTCGACACCATCCCCGGCCTCGAGCCGCGCCGCCTGTACGACGTCGTCGTGATTGCTGTGGATGACGCCGGGAACGCCTCCGAGCCGTCACCCGTCGTGGTGGGCGAACCGGTGCACCGCCGGCCACCTGCCCCGCTCGAAGCCCGTCGCGCGCGGTACGACGAGCGGTTGCGTGCCGTGGTCGTCGAATGGAACCCGCGTGCGGGGGTGGCACGGGTGCGGGTCGAGCGGCGGGACGCTGCCACGGGGTTGGTCCAGGTGATCGCCGACGTGCCGGGCGAGAGCGGGCGTGTGGCGGATCCGCTGGCGGTGGCCGGGCGCCGCTACGCGTACGCGCTGCGCGCGGTAGACCGGTTCGGCAACGTGGCGGAGGCCGGCGCCTGGCGGCGCGCCGACGTGCCGGAGGAGACGCGATGAGACCGCTCGGTTCCGCCCTCGCGCTGCTCGTGGTGCTGTCGTCCGGCGCCTTCGCCCAGGGACTGCGACCGGGGGTCGCGACCGAAAGCGGCGTCTACGGTGAAGCGTACCGCATGTCGGGGCGCGACGCGCGCCGTCCCGACCAGACCATGCGGGCCTACCTGTCGCCCACCGTGTCGTGGATGGGTCTCACCATCGGTGCCACGGTTCTGTGGAGCACGGAAAGCGACTTCACCGCGCAGTCCGTGAACCGGTTCTACCTGAATCCGCGCTGGGCGTGGGGCGAGCTGCACGCCGGCGACTACGTCCCCGCGCTCTCCCGGTTCACCGCCGGCGCCGTGCGGGTGCGCGGCGGCGGGTTCGCGCTCACCCCCGGGCGGTTCCGCCTGTCGGCCACCGCGGGCCGGGCGTCCGAGCCGAGCGACCTGTCGCCGTTCGACGCCGCGCCCCGGCGCATGCTGTATGCGGGCCTCATCGGGTACGGCGCGCCGGATCGCACCTTCATCGAGATCAGCGCGTTGCGCGCGGTGGACCGGATCGCCGGCGCCGATACGCTCTCGACGCCGCCGCAGGAGAACCTCGTGGGCGCGGCGGCGGCGGGGATCGCGGTCGGGCCGCTCCGGCTCAAAGGCGAGTGGAGCACGGCGCTGTTCACTCGCGACACGCGCGCGAGCGAGCTCGATTCCCTCGGCCAGCCCGAGTGGACCAGCTCCCTCTTCACGCCGCGCATCTCGAGCCGTTACGACCATGCGTGGAGCGGCGAGCTGCGGCTGGTGCTGCCAGGTGGGAACATCGGGGCACGCGTCGAGCAGGCGGGCCCCGGATACACGACGCTCGGCAACCCGTATCTGCCGAACGACTACCGGGACGTGCGAGGCTTCGCGCAGGCACGGCTGTTCCGGGGCCGGCTCAGCCTCTCCGCGTCCGGCGGCGTGCGGCGCGACAACCTCGCCACGGACAAGCGCGCCACCACCTGGCGGCGCACCGGCCAACTCTCGCTGACCCACGTGGCCGGCGGGTGGCTCGTGTCGAGTGCCAGCGTCATGGTGAACGGCCTCTCCGCCGATCCGGTCCCCGCGCCGCCCGGGACGCCGGAGCCCGTGCCGGTGGATTCGTTTACCCTCAGGAACGTGACCCGCGCGGTGACCGTCGTGGAGCAGCTGCGGTTCGGTACCACCACCCTCCAGACGGTGACTGCCAGTTACGCTGAGCAGGTCGTGGACGACGACAGTCCGCGGTTCGATGGCCTGCTCGACGTGGCGTCACGCAACGTCACGCTGGAGTACGCCCTCACCCTGGCACGCCAAGTCACGATCTCGGTGCGGCCCGGGTACCAGCACTTCCGCGGCGCCGACCAGAACGACGGGTTTGCGAGCGTGGGTGTGGGCCTCACCCGGCGTGCCCCGCGCTCGCCGTGGAGCGCGGGCCTCACGTCCACGTGGACGCAGATTGGCGACGGGCGTCAGCTCCGGGGGGACGTGACATTCGGATACCGGCTCTGGTCGCGCATCCAGCTCACCGGGCAGGTGCGCCACACACGCGTGAGCGGCGTGGCGCAGCCGTTCAACGAGACGCTGGGGTCGTTCCGGATCTCGCATCGGTTCTGAGGACTTGCCCGGGCAGCTCCCACCGGCGCTCGCCCATCCCGTTCATCCCGTCTACCCGCTCATCCCGCCTCATCCCGCCCATCCTGGCGGCAGTACATTCCCCGGCACCGACCATGCAGATCAGCGTGCTCGACTTGTTCAAGATCGGCGTCGGCCCCTCCAGCTCGCACACGGTGGGACCGATGCGGGCCGCGCGCCGCTTCGCGCAGTCCCTCGCGGATGCCGGCCTGCTGGAGCGGGTGACCCGCGTCCAGACCGACCTGTACGGCTCGCTGGCGCTGACCGGCCGTGGTCACGCTACGGACCGCGCCATCGTCCTCGGCCTCCATGGCGACCGGCCCGAGACGGTGGACCCTGGCGCCATCGAGGCGTTCGTCGGGCGCGTGCGTGCCGAGAGCCGGCTGGCGTTGACGGGCACACACGCCATTGACTGGGTGGAACCGCGCGACCTGCTGTTCCACCAGCGGGAATTCCTGCCGACCCATCCCAACGGCATGCGGTTCACGGCGTTCGCCGCCGACGGGACGCCGCTCGCGAGCGGCGAGTTCTACTCGGTGGGGGGCGGCTTCGTGGTTTCGCGGGAGGAGGCGGAGTCCGGCGAGACCGGCGCCGCTCCGCCGCCGCGGCCGGTCCGCTACCCGTTCGACACCGCCGCGGAGCTGCTGGCAACCGGCCACGAGCACCGGCTGTCGATTGCCGATGTGGTCCGGGCGAACGAGCTGGCCTGGCGGCCGGCGGCCGACACTGACGCGGCGCTCGACCGCATCTGGCAGGTGATGGAGGAGTGCATCGAACGGGGCTGTCGCGGGGAGGGCATCCTCCCGGGTGGCCTCAAGGTGCGCCGGCGCGCGGCCAAGCTGTATCGGAGCCTGTCCGGCGAGCCCACCGCCGATCCGCTCACCACGCTCGACTGGGTGAGCCTGTTCGCGCTCGCGGTGAACGAGGAGAACGCCGCGGGCGGGCGCGTGGTCACGGCGCCCACGAACGGCGCCGCGGGTGTCATCCCGGCCGTGCTCGCCTACTACGCGCGCTTCGTGCCCGAGGCGTCGCCGGAGGGGATCCGGGCGTTCCTGCTCACCGCGGGCGCGGTGGGCCTGCTCTACAAGAAGAACGCGTCCCTCTCCGCAGCCGAGATGGGCTGTCAGGGCGAGGTGGGGGTGGCGTGCTCGATGGCCGCCGCCGGTCTCGCCGCCGTCATGGGCGGCTCGAACGAGCAGATCGAGGAGGCGGCCGAGATCGGGATGGAGCACAACCTCGGGCTCACCTGCGACCCGGTGGCCGGGCTGGTGCAGGTCCCCTGCATCGAGCGCAACACGATGGGAGCCACCAAGGCCGTGAACGCGGCGCGGCTTGCGGTGCTGTACGGTGACGGCAAGCACCACGTGCCGCTGGACCGCGTGATCGAGACCATGCGTCAGACGGGGCTCGACATGCACGGCAAGTACAAGGAGACTTCGCAGGGCGGGCTGTCGGTGAATCTGGCGGACTGTTGAGCGGGTCGGGGGATCGAGGGGTCGAGGGATGGATTCCGCTTCCGCGGTGTCGAATCGAGGCGTGTCGAGATGTCTCCTCAGGGAGTCGTGAAGCGACTGATCATGTTTGGCGCCGCCGCCTTCCTCGGCGCGTGCCAGCCCGGGCCGGAAACGACGAGGATGACTGCCGTGCATGGCGCCGCCATCCGCGACAGCGCCCAGGCCATCCTGGACGCCTTTCGTCGCTACTCCGCGACGGGTCAATGGGACTCGCTGGCAGGCCTGTACGCCGACGACGCCAACTTCCGATGGCTGGAGCAGGGCGTCGTCCAGTACCGCTCCCCGGCACTGATGGCGCAGGCGCTGCGCCGCGTCCCACCCAACACCCGCATCGAGACCTCATACCACGACACGCAGGTCGTGGCCCTGGCACCTGGCGTCGCCTCCATTACAACGGCGTTCCACACCCGCTTCGTGGATGAGGGAACGCCCGGGGCCGAGTTCGGCGGCGTACTCGACATGACGCTCGTGCACCGGGAAGCCGGGTGGCGCATCCTGCTCGGCCACAGCTCGTCGCGACCGGCGGGACGGTGAGCGTCGAGGGATGGGGGGATCGGGTCCCTCACGGCTCCACGATCGGGAATCCCAGCTTCCGCGCCACCGTCAGGAACCGCTCGTCGTAGCTCGCGACCGACAGCGGCACGCCCTGCTGGCGGAGGAAGTCGGCGGCGGCGAGATGCAGCGCGTCGAGCGTGCGCACGGGCACCGGGAACGGCTCGAGCGCGCGGGCAAGGACGGGCCGGTCCGGCTCGAGGTAGGCCAAGCGGCCGAGCAGCAGGCGCGCCGCCTCCCCGTGCGAGGCGGCGAGCCCGCGGGCGTTCAGGCGGTTCCACACCTCGTACTCGAGCAGGCGGCTCGCGACGAGCGGCTGCTCCCACAGCGCGTCCGCCGGACGCCGGTCTTCCGCCATGAGTTGGGCGAGCAGGACCGACGTGTCGAGGAAGATCACCGCGCGTCCCGGTCCGCGCGTAGCTCCGCCACCAGGTCCGCCAGCCTTGCCACCGGGGGCCCGGCGGGCACCCGGCCGGCCTCGCCAGCCGGCGGCGTGAGCCAGCCCCGACGCACCACCTCCGCCAGCCGTACATCTGCCACGTCGAGGCCGCGCCCGGCCCGCGGCGGCACGAGCTCCGCCACCACGCGGTCCCGGTCCGTGACGAGCACGGTTTCCCCGGTGGCCGCGACCATGCGGACGTACTCGCTCAGCTTGTTCTTGAGCACCTTGATGCCGACCACTCGCATGAATGTAAAGTAGCTACTTGTAGCTACCTCATCAATGACCCGGCTCCTCCCCCGGCGGCAGGGGCCCCGCATCCGGCGGCAGCTCGGGGGGCAGGACCAGCTTCATCACGTAGAACTGCGCCCGGCCGCACAACGCGTTCAGCCGCTCGCAGCTCTCTCTCGAGATCACGCCCATGACCTCCGCCAGGTCGAGGTCGTAGGCCAGCTCGGTGAGCCAACCCGCCGACAGTTCCGCGGAGCGCCGGAGCATGGTGCGGCTTCCCGTCCCGCTGCCGAAGGCGATCTTCCCCGCGGCACGCAGCGCGAGGTAGCGCAGGCGCTCCACGGTCAGGGGTTCCCGCTCGATGCCGTCGGTCTCCCGTAGCACCGCCAGCACCAGTGCGTGACACGCGTTCCAGGAATCCAGCTTTTCGTATCGGGGCATGGCCGGTCTCCGCTTCGGGACGCGCCACCATGGCGCCGGGAAGCCCCGCCTCCGTCACCGAAACGCCGCCGGACGGTCCAAGACACCGCGCGAGTCGCGTCCCCTCCGGTGCGACCCGCTATGCTTATGTGGAGTGACCCGCCTACGGGCACGGCTAAGACGGCTAACGGCCAACGGCTAACGGCTCAACGGCTAACGGTTCCCATGCGCCTCCTTCTCCTCTCCAACTCGACCAACTTCGGCGGCACATTCCTCGGTCACGCCGGTGAATGGCTCCACCATCACTTCGCAGGCACGCGGTCCGTGCTGTTCATTCCCTTCGCCGCCGTGCGCTTTTCCTACGACGAGTTCGTCCGCAAGGTCGCCGACAAGCTCGGCCCGCTTGGCGTCGAGGTCCGCGGCATCCACACCGCGCCCGATCCCGTGGCGGCCGTGCGCGGCGCCGATGCGATCGCGGTGGGCGGCGGCAACACCTTCCAGCTGCTGGCGCGGATGTACGAGCTGGGCCTGGTGGACGCCATCAGCGCGCGGGTGCGGGCGGGCGCCTCCTTCGTGGGCTGGAGCGCCGGGGCCAACGTCGCCGGCCCCACCATCCGCACCACGAACGACATGCCGATCGTCGAGCCGGCAAGCCTCGACGCGCTCGGTCTCCTCCCGTTCCAGATCAACCCGCACTTCACCGACGCCGTGATCCCAAACCACGGCGGCGAGACCCGCTCCGAGCGGCTGCTCGAGTTCATGGAGCTGAACCGGACCATGCCGGTGCTCGGACTCCGGGAAGGCGCCGCGCTCCTGGTGGAGGGCGATCACATGACCCTGCTCGGCGAGCAGCCTGCCCGCGGGTTCCTCCATGGCCTCGAGCCGTGGGATGTCGCCACCGGCCCGCTGCGCGGCTTCCCATCCCCCTCCATTACCTGAGACCCGACCGCCAGGGCCTTGCGAACGGGGAATACATAGCTATTTTGCTATAGTATTGAGACCTTCGCATTCGGGGTTCCGTGCCGGCATACGACTACTTCTGCAGAGACTGCCGCACCTCGTTCATGGTGCGCATGTCCATGAGCGCCTACTCGACGGGGACCAAGCCCCCCTGCCCGGCGTGTGAGTCGAAGAACGTCGAGCGAACCTACGCCGCCGTGAACGTGCTCACCGCCGCGCGCGGCGGGTCCGGCGCGGGTGCCTGCGGACCGGTGGGGAGCGGATTCAGCTGAGCGTGAACATGGCCGCCCGGTCGGGCGGACGTCGAGGGACAGAGGGATCGATGATTGCCGCAGCAGGCAGTTTCGATCCCTCTATCACTCCATCCCTCTATCCCTCGACCCCTCGACCCCTCGATCCCTCGATCATCGCCTCCGGCGCCCGCACCGCGACCACCTCACCCGTCGCCGTCACCGTCCCTCCCGCCGACAGCGTGACCTCGACGATCGCCTTCCGGCCGGACGCCTCCTTCACCCGTGCGCGTAGCTCGAGTTCCACACCCATGGGGGTGGGACGGACGTAGTTCACGTGCAGCGCCGCCGTCACGTACCGCGGCGTCGGCACCGCCCCCACCTCCCGCCCTTCGCGGCGCAACTCCGCGTCCGCGGCCGTGCCGATGCCGTGGCAATCGATCAACGATGCGACGAGCCCGCCGTACACGTAGCCCGGCAGGGCCATGTGATGCGGCGCCGGCGTGAAGCGCGCGACCGTGCCGTCGCCGTCCCTGAACGACCGGATGCGATGGCCGTGCGCGTTCAGCCGCCCGCAGCCGAAGCAATGGGCAAAGCCCTCCGGGTAGTGATCCTGGAGCGCCTCCCCGGGCCGTGCGGTCACGCCGCCTCCGCGACGGCAGGCACGTGCTCGGCTT
>DAINBS010000019.1:0-18995 GCA_036732805.1 Gemmatimonadales bacterium
GTGTACTACCCCGGACTGCCTTCTCATCCCCAGTACGACCTCGCGTGCCGGCAGATGCGGGGGTTCGGGGGCATGATCTCGCTGGAGTTGGGCTCGATCGAGCGCGCCCGCCGGTTCGTCGAGGCGGTGCGGCTGTTCGCGCTCGCGGAGTCCCTGGGCGGCGTGGAGAGCCTGATCGGACACCCGGCCTCGATGACCCACGCGAGCGTCCCGGCCGCCATGCGACAAGCGATGGGGCTCACCGATGGGCTGGTGCGCCTGTCCATCGGCATCGAGGATCCCGACGACCTGCTGGCGGACATCGAGGCGGCGCTGGGGAGCCTCGGGCCGGCGGTGAAACCGGCCGAGCGGCCGGCCGTACGGTCCGGAAGAGCAGCGCGACTGTGACCTCTTCCCGTCTCGGGAGGCGACCATGACTGACGCAACCGGCGCGCCGGGAATCAACCGGCGCGTTCTGACCCAGATCGCGCCCGACGCGTGGGAGCACCCCGCGGACCGGGCGGCGCTGAATGCCCTGCGGAAGGTGCCCGGCTTCGACGAAGCCGTGAAACGGATCTTCGGGTTCTTTGGCGAGCGGGGCATCCGCCTGCTGTTCCAGGCCAACGCCGTCCGCGTGGGTCCGGACCAGTTCCCGCGGCTGCACGAGCTGCTCACGGAGACCTGCGCCACGATGGACTGGCCCGACCGGCCGGAGCTGTACGTCACCCAGACACCCATCGTGAACGCGGCCGCCGTGGGCTTCGAGCACCCGTTCATCGTCCTCAACTCGGGCGCCGTGAAGCTGCTCGACGACGACGAGCTGCGGGTGCTGATCGGCCACGAGCTGGGCCACGTGATGAGCGGGCACGCCCTCTACACCACGATCACGATCCTGATACTGACGCTGGGGTTCCAGAACCTGCCGTTCCTGGCGGGCATCGCGCTCCTGCCGCTGAAGCTGGCGTTGCTCGAGTGGTCCCGAAAGGCCGAGCTGTCGTCCGACCGCGCGGGACTGCTGGTGAGCCAGGATCGCGATGCCTCCATGCGGGTGTTCCTCAAGCTCGCGGGCGGCGGCACCATGACGGAGATGAACCTGCCCGCGTTCATGGAGCAGGCAAAGGAGTACGAGGACAAGGGCGGCCCGCTCGACGCGATCTACAAGATCCTCAACACGCTGGGCGCCACCCACCCGTTCAATACGCTGCGGGCGGCGGAGCTGCAGCGGTGGGTGGATGCGGGCGACTACGGGCGGATCGTGGGCGGCGAGTACCCGCGGCGCGGCGAGGTCCGGGAGGAGCGCACGTACGCCAACGACGTGTCCGACGCGGCCAGCCACTATGCCCGTGAGGCGCGCGAGGTGGCCACGGACGTCGTGGACGCCGCCAAGCGCGCCGCGAGCGCCTTTGCCAGCGCCTTCAAGGAGAACCGCGGGAAGTGAACGTCCTGGTGGTGGGGGGAGGGGGCCGCGAGCACGCGCTGTGTCACGTGCTCACGAGTGAGGCCACGATCTTCTGCGCACCGGGCAATCCCGGCACGGCGGAGATCGGCACGAACCTCCCCTTGGCCTCCTCCGATCTCGAGGGCCTGTACGCGGCCATCCTCCGTCACCACATCGACCTCACCGTCATCGGCCCCGAGGCCCCGCTTGCCGAGGGCGTCGCCGACCACCTCCGGGCGGCCGACTGCCGGGTGTTCGGACCGTCGGCGGCGGCGGCGCGGATCGAGGCGTCCAAGGCGTTCGCCAAGGCAGTGATGAGCGACGCCGACGTGCCGACGGCAGCCTCACGGACGTTCTCGGAC
The DNA here is from genome assembly GCA_036732805.1 of Gemmatimonadales bacterium. Lineage (GTDB taxonomy): Bacteria > Gemmatimonadota > Gemmatimonadetes > Gemmatimonadales > GWC2-71-9 > JAOTWJ01. The sequence continues at coordinate 1,780 of DAINBS010000019.1, forward strand.
GAGCGCTCCGCCCTCGCGTACGTGGACCACCACGCCGAGCCGCTGGTGGTGAAGGCGTCGGGCCTCGCCGCCGGCAAGGGAGCGATCGTGTGCGCCACCCGCGCCGAGGCGGCCGACGCCGTCCGGGCCATGTTCGGCGGGCGGTTCGGCGACGCGGGCCGCGAGGTGGTGATCGAGGCGTTTCTCGTGGGCGAGGAGCTGTCGGTGTTCGCGCTCACCAACGGCGAGCAGGTGGCCCTGCTCCCCGCCGCCCAGGACCACAAGCGGCTGGGGGACGGCGACACCGGGCCCAACACGGGCGGCATGGGGGCCTACACCCCGGTGACACTTGCCACCCCGGCCCTGCTCGAGCGAGTCACCCGGACGATCATCCAGCCTACGCTCAAGGCGCTCGACCAGGTCGGGGCGCGCTACCAGGGCGTGCTGTATGCTGGCCTCATGATCGCCCCAGATGGCTCGCCCTCCGTAGTCGAGTTCAACTGCCGGTTCGGCGACCCCGAGACCCAGGTGGTGCTGCCGGTGGCGGACACGAACCTGGCCGATCACCTGTGGGCCATCGCGGCCGGGGAAACGTGGCGCCCCGCTCCCGTCATCCCGGCGCGCCGGGCGGCGGTGACCACGGTGGTTGCGGCGGCGGGGTACCCGGAGACGCCGGTGAAGGGCGCTCCGATCACGCTTCCCGAAACGACCGGCCCGGACGAGCTGCTCTTCCACGCGGGGACAGCCCGCGACCACGAGGGACAGCTGCGTGCGGCCGGGGGACGGGTGCTCTGTGCCACGGGCTTCGGCCCCACGGTCGCCGCGGCCGCCACGGCTAGCCGCGGGCTCGCCGAGCGCGTGGCGTTCGAGGGCTGCCAGTACCGGCGCGACATCGCCTGGCGCGAGATCGGGCGTGCCGGAGCTTCCTGAAGTCGAGACCATCGTCCGCGACCTCGCGCCACGCGTGGTCCGGCGTACCCTGCGCAGCCCGCATCTCTACAAGACCGACGTCCTGAGGGGGGTGACGCGCCGCCGCCTGCTCGCCGCCCTGCGGGACCACCAGGTGGCCGCCATGACGCGCCGGGCCAAGCACATCATCGTGCTGCTGGACTCCGGACTGCGGATGGTGATCCAGCTCCGGATGACGGGCTCGCTCCTGATCCGCCGGGGCCCGCTCACCGGCGACCACCGGCGCTACGCGGTCCTCTCCGCGGAGCTCGGCCGGGGGGAGACGCTGCTGTTCCGCGACGTCCGCCGCCTGGGCACGATCCACCTCTTGGATGAAGCGGCGTGGTCCGCATATACTGGTCGCATCGGCGCCGAGCCGCTGGACCCGGCGTTCGATCTCCCCCGGTTTCTGGACGCCCTGCGGAGCAGCTCGCAGGCGGTCAAGAAAGTGCTCATGGACCAGCGCAGGCTCGCCGGAGTGGGCAACATCTACGCGAACGAAGCGCTCTTTCTGGCGGGCATCGACCCGTCCCGCCCCGCGGACCGGCTCGATCGGGAGGCGGCGGGGCGGCTGCTCGACGCCGTGCGCGGCGTGCTGACCGCGGCCATCGAGAACCGCGGGACCACGCTGCGCGACTACCGGACCGGGACGGGTCAGCCGGGGTCGCACCAGTTCACCCTCCACGTGTACGGCCGCGAAGGGGAGCCCTGCGTGCGCTGCGGCACCCCGCTCGCCGGCACCCACGCGATCGACGGCCGGGCCACGACCTTCTGCTGGCGGTGCCAGGGATAGCGGGATGCCCCACCGCTCCCCGGCCCAGCCAGACGGGATGGCGGCATCCCGCCCCATCGCCGCCCCCCCCCACGGGATGCTGCCGGCGGAGCATCCCGCCATCCCGCTCATCCCGCCATCACAATGACCAGGCGCCGTCAGCTCCGCCTCCCGAAGCGCACGCCCGCGCCCCGCCTCGACCATCGCTGCGCCTGCGGCGAGGAGCTGAAGCCGTTCTGGCCGTTCTGCCCCGACTGCGGGCGCGCCCAGGTGTGGCCCGACACGGGCCACGAGACCGGGGCCGAGTGCGCCTACTGCGGCTGGGTGGTGTCGGACTTCTCGTGGTACTGCCCGTGGTGCGGCGAGGACATCCACGAGGACGAGGTCTCGAGCGACCGGCCGCTCAAGGCGCCGGCGGGCTTCCGGTTCTCGGCCAAGTGCGATGCCGGCTGCGGCGGCGGTGTGCAGTACCCCATGGAGTACTGCCCGTGGTGCGGGGCCGACCAGGCCTGGCCGAACGAGGACTTCGAGGGGTTCTGCCCGCACTGCGAGCGGGGCGTGGACGACTGGATGACCCGCTGCCCCTGGTGCGGCGGCGACGCCACCGGCCAGGACCTGATTCCCCGCGCGCTCAGGCGGGTGCGGCGCCTGCTGGCCGTGTCACGGATCAGGCCGTGGGGGTTCCGCATCCTGCTCCGGCCCGGCGTGTCGGGCGTGGATCCCCACTATCCCAAGATCGTGGAGATCGACCACAGCTACATCGTGGACCAGCGGACCCGTGAGGAGATCCCATGGTCCATCCTGGTGGGGCTCATCTGCCACGAACTGGGCCACAGCTTCCTGTACCACCACTGGCGCTGGACCAACACGGAGCACTTCCTCGAAGCGTTCGGCCGGGTGGACAAGGCGTACCGGGTGAGCGACCTGAACTGGGTGGATTTCCAGCGCCGGCGCATCACGACGACCCATCCCAACCACGTCACCGCGTACGCCGCGACGCACCCACAGGAAGACTTCGCCGAGACGTTCCGTCTCTACGTCACGCGGCGCGGCCGGATGCGCGAGTTGCTGGCCGAGATGGGACAGAAGCGGAAGGGCGTGGTGGTCTACCGCAAGTTCCTGGAGCTGGACCGCTTCCTCCACGCGCTCAGGACCTGATGTCGGCCGGGCTCGTTCTCCCGTTGGTGGACACCGACCGGCTCAAGCGCCGAGTGGCGGCACTGGCGGAGAACCGGCCCGGCGTCTATCGCATGCTCGACGCGGCCGGCCACGTGATCTACGTCGGCAAAGCCAAGCGTCTCCGCGCCCGGCTCCTGTCGTACTTCCGCGCCCAGTATCCCGAGGACAAGGCGGCGCGGATCGTGGGGTCCGCGGCCGACGTCCAGTGGGATTACGCGCCGTCGGAGTTCGCCGCGTATCTGGGCGAGCTGCGGCAGATCCAGCGGCACCGGCCGCGGTTCAACGTCCAGATGAACCGGCCGGGGCGCGCCGCCTTCGTGAAGGTGTCCGACGGGCCCGCACCCAAGGTGTTCGTGGGCACGACCGTGAGCGGGGACGGGGTGAGCCACTACGGTCCGTTCCGCGGCGGGGCACAGCTCCGGGAGTCGGTGCGGATCCTGAACCTCGAGCTGGGCCTGCGGGACTGCGCGCTCCGCATGCCCATCGTGTTCGCCGAGCAGGGCGACTTCTTCACGGCGCCTCGGCGCGCCGCCTGCCTGCGCTACGAGCTGGGATCGTGCCTCGGGCCGTGCGGCGGGTTCGTGACCGCGCCGGCCTACGAGGCGCAGGTGGCGCGGGCCCGCGCGTTTCTCGAGGGACGCACCATCGCGCCGCTCGACCGCGTGGTCGAGGCGATGACGCAGGCCAGCGACACCGCGAACTTCGAGACCGCCACCCGGCTGCGCGATCGCTTCGAGGCGCTCGAATGGCTGTTCGCGGTGGGTGGCCGCATCCGGGCGGCGATCGACGCGCTGAGCTTCGTGTACCTGGACCCCGGTACGTATGGCGACGACCGGGCTTACGTCATTCGCCGGGCGACGGTGCGGACAAGCGCCCCGGCGCCGCGCACGCCCATCGAGCGCCAGGCGTTCCGGGCGGTGGTGGTGGAGCATGCCGGCGCCGAGCAGGCGACCGCGGCCTTGCCCCCGGAGGCGATTGACGAGATGGTGCTCTTGCTCGGCTGGTTCCGACGGCACCCGGCGGCGCTGCGGCGGACGGTGCCGTTGGAGGAGTGGCTGAAGCGAGAAGCGCAGTAAGGGCAGGAAGGCAGACCACTGCCCTTCCTGCCCTTGCTGCCCATCTCTCTGCCATCAGTTCCCCGGGTACCCAGCGCCGCGAAGCCAACGCAGACCGCCGCGGCCCGCGACAGCAGCGGCGTCATTCGTCGAGCGGCACCAGGCGGGCACGCGGTGGCAGGCCCGCTTCCAGCTCCATGATCCCCACCGAGGGAATCACGTCGAACCGGCGCGGGCCCGCGGCACCCGGGTTCATGATGGTGACCGTCCGGTCCACCAGCTCGAGCAGGGGACGGTGGGTATGCCCGTACACGATCACGTCCGAATCCGGGAACGCCTTCCGGAGCGCGGCGGGTGTCGGGCTGCCGAACTGGTCACCGTGCGTCAGCGTGATGGCGAGGCCGTCCAGCTCGAGCTGCGCCACCTGCGCGCAGCGCCGCCGGATGTCGAACCCGTCGGTGTTGCCGAACACGGCCGTGACGGGCGCCAGCGCGCCAAGCTCGATGAGCAGATCGTCGCGGCCCACGTCGCCCGCGTGGAGGATGTGGTCCACCTGGGAAAACACGTCGAGCACCGCGGGACGGAGCAGGCCGTGCGTGTCCGCGATCACCCCCACGCGCACGTCAGCCTCCCCGGCGATTCGGTGTGGGCGACCGTACAGGGTGCCTGGGCGGGGCGGGGCGGGGCGGAATCCCGCGTCGCGGATCGGGGATGCTCGGCGGCCGTGTGGGCGGCCGGGGCCCACGCCCGGGCTTCGGCGGCTTCATGCGGCGGTCCCCCAGTGCAGGGCGGCGACACCCAGCGTGAGCCGCTCGAACAGGACGTCGGTGAACCCCGCCGCGCGCATGCGCGCGGCCAGCGCGTCGGGCGTCGGAAACTGGAGCACCGAATCTGGCAGGTAGGTGTAGGCGTCCGTATGTTTGGACACCAGCCGCCCGACGAGCGGCAGCACGCGCCGGAAGTAGAGCAGGTACAGGGCGCGCGCGGGACCGGCGGGGGGCAGCGTGAAGTCCAGGACCACCAGCCGCGCACCCGGTCGCAGCACGCGGCGCAGCTCCGCGAAGCCCGCGTCCACGTCTACGAGATTCCGGATGCCGAACCCGACCGTGGCCCCATCGAACACCGCGTCACCGAACGGGAGCCGGAGCGTGTCCGCGCCCACGGGCCGGAGCGCCCCGGCCTTGTCGCGTCCCAGCCGGAGCATGGGCACCACGAAATCCGTGCCCGCCACGCGGCCCCGGAATCCCGGACACGCCGCCAGCTCCGCCGCCAGGTCGAGCGTGCCGGCGCAGGCATCGAGGTACGTCCCCGCCGGGGCCGCTTCCCAGTCCAGGCGCGCGACGGCCCGTCGCCGCCACCCGCGGTCGATGTTGAGGCTGAGCAGATGGTTCAGCAGGTCGTAGCGCGGCGCGATGGCCGTGAACATGCCGCGCACGTACGACCGCTTCGCGTCGCCGGAGAGAAGTGCGGGTTCCAGCGGCGCCTCCGTCATAGGGCGGGAAGATACCGGGCCGCGTGAAGAGGCGGCAAGCACACATGCCTGAGGCCGCACCATCGTGAGCGACGGGTGGGACCTCGCGGCCGCGTCGGACCAGCAGATCGTCGCGTGGGCCCAGGACGGCGCCGAGGTGGCGTTCCGGGAGCTGGTGCGCCGCTATCAGCGGCCGGTGTTCTCCCTGATCTACCGGATGGTGCGCGATCGCGAGACCGCCGAGGACCTGGCCCAGGAGACCTTCATCAAGGTCCTCAACGCGATCGACACGTACCGCCCCGAGCACAAGTTCTCGTCCTGGATCTTCAAGATCGCGAACAACGCCGCCATCGATCACCTGCGGCGCCGCGAGCCCGACGTGCTCTCGCTCGACGGTGCCCCCGACGCGGTGAGCGTGGAGCGCCAGGAAGCCACCGCGCTCCAGGTCGGCGACCGCGGCGAGTCCCCGCTCGACGAGCTGGCAGCGCGCGAGCTTGGCTCCCACATCGAGGCGGCCGTCGCCAGCCTGCGGCCCGAGTATCGGGCCTGCATTCTGCTGCGTCACGTCGAGGGCCGGGCCTACGAAGAAATCGCCGCGATCCTCGACCTGCCGCTCGGAACCGTGAAGACCTATATCCACCGCGCCCGCGCGGAGTTGCGTGACATTCTGGAACCGTTGCGGGAATGAACGAAACACACCGCCCGCTGAAACCTCCCGTTCACCGCACCGTAAGGGACCCAGGAGAAACAGACAGCCATATGCGAGAGAGCCCCGACCTTCCGCTCGTGCCCGACGACGATCCCGTGGTGGACCGTCTGTTGGGCAGTGCGGGGCGTTTCAGCCCGCAACGCGGGTTCGAGGACCGGGTGGTCAGCCGGGTGCAGGTGCCCCTGCCCCACTGGCTCCGGTCGCTCCGGGACCGTGTGAGGGGCGTCACATCCGGCGTCACGGGGTGGACGGTCCTGGCCACGTTCTCGATCGCGACGGCTGCGGCCTGGACCACGGCCGCCGTGTTCGGTGTGCGGTTCTGGGGAGAGATCACCGGCGCCGCCCGCATCACCCTCCGGGAGGCACTCGGGCTGGCCCGTGATGTGGTGAATGAAGCGGTCGTTCCGGCCTGGAATATCGCCCGCGCCGAGGTCTCCGCGTGGCTCGCGTCGCTGGGCTTCGATCCGGCGACCGTCGTTATCGGTTACGGAATCGTCATTCTCGTCTGTGCCGTCGCCCTCTGGCGGTTGACGGCCGAACCTGCTCGCAGCAGGGGTATCAATGCGGCCCACTAAGTCTCTGGCCCTGACGGGCCTCGTTCTGTCCCTGGCGTTGCCCGGCGCGCTCCGGTCGCAAGTCACGGTCGTCGCGCCGGCAGCCCCCACCACGCCGCAGGCACCCGCGGTCGTCACTGGGCTGTCCAGCAGCGCGTCCGCCCGCGAGGCGGTCCTCACGTTCTTCCTGGCCGACGGCGGCACCCGCGTGATCGCCCTCCGGGACGGGAAGGTCCTGATGGACGGCGAGACCGTGGCGAGCTATCAGCCGCGCGGCGACGTCGAGCGCGCATGGCGAAAGCTCGTCGCCTGGACGGCCACCCTGTCGCCCGATGAGGCCGTCGCGGCCGTCCACGACTGGTCCGTGGAAGGCACCTTCGACGGAGAAGCGCAGGCCGCGCTTCGGGCGTTGAGCGGCGCCTTCGCGAACCTCCAGGCGGAGAGCACCGTCGCGGTTCCGGCGGCTCCGTCCGATGAGCTGACCGAGGCGGCGATGGCCGTGATGGAGGCCCGGGAGGCCTCCCGCCTCGCCCGGGCAGAGGTTGCCCGGGTGCGCGACCAGATCCGCCACAGTGTGCGGGTCGGCATCCAGGAGGGGATTGACGGTGGGGACTGGACCGAGCCTGAGGTGGCGCAGGTCCGCTTCGCGACGCCGCTCGGCACCGTCGTTGGAGGCGCGCTCGGGTTGGGTGGCGCGTTCCTGGCGCTCTGCGCGATCGCGTTCGGCTCGAGCTTCTTCGCGGGGCGTCAGCTCGACGTGATGGCGGATACCGTCTCCACGTCGTTCGCGCGTTCCTTCTTCGTCGGCCTGTTCGCGCAGCCCCTGATCCTGCCGGCGCTCGGCGCCGTGATCGTGGGTCTCACGCTGACGGTGGTGGGCATCCTGCTCATCCCGGTCGCGATCATCGCCTTCGCCGCCACGCTGGTGGCCGCCGTGCTGGGCGGCTACCTCGCGGTGGCGCGGGTGGCCGGCTCGTCGTGGATGAAGCGGCTCCGCGGGAACCGCGCGGCCACCCCGCTCGGTCTGCTGCAGTCGTTTGCGTGGGGCCTCGCCATCGTGCTCGCCGTGTGGCTGCCCGCCATCCTGCTGGGCTGGATGCCGGTGGCCGGGGATGCGCTGACGTGGCTCGCCGCCATCGTCACCTGGGGGCTTGCGACCACGGGCTTCGGCGCGGCCGTGCTCACGCGCGGCGGCGTGCGGACCACGTTCGGGCGCCGGTTCCATCCGCCCGAGCTGCCGGCCGCGACCCTGTACGAGCAGCCGGGCCCCGAGGTCTCGACGGCCGAGTGGATGGCCGGGAGGGCCCGGTGAGAGCCGCCCTCCCGCTGGCCGCCCTCCTGGCAGCCGGCTTGTCGTCCACCGTGGCGGCGCAGTCCTACCGCACGCTGGTCGAAACGCGGCGGGTCGAGGCCGGACGGCCGCTCCGCGTGAACGTCGAGTTCGCGGTGGGCGAGCTGTTCGTGCATCCCGCGGAGGGGTCCCGCGCCTATCGCGTGAGCCTGACCTACGCCGAGGATACGTTCACCCCGCAGGTTCGGTTCGACCCGGGCGCGGGGCTTCTGTCAGTGAGCCTCGAAGGCGAGGGGCACAGGAGCTTCGACGACGACGACCTTTCGGACCAGCGGCTCGATCTCGCCCTGCCACGGGACGTTCCGCTTGACCTGTCCCTGTCGTTTGGCGCGCTGGAGGCTGAAATCGAGCTGGGTGAGCTGGCCCTCCGCACCGCGGAGATCAAGACCGGCGCATCCGACGCGGTGGTCATGTTCTCGAGCCCAACAACCGGCACGTGTGAGCGGCTCCAATTCCACGTAGGGGCGGCGCAGTTCGATGCCCGCCAGCTCGGCAACAGCGGCTGCAAGGTGATCGAGTTGAGCGGCGCGGTGGGGGAGATGAAGCTGGACCTCTCGGGCGAGCGACTGGCGGGGGTGACCCGGCTCATCGTGAAGGTGGGACTGGGTGAGGTGCGGCTGCTGGTGCCCGAGGCCGTTGGAATCCGGCTCGACTCCGACCGCTTCCTGGCGTCGGTGAGCCGCGCCGGACTCGTCAAGCAGGGACCGATGTTCGTGTCGCCAGGCTTCGACCGGGCGGAGGCCAAGCTCGAACTCCAGGTGGACGCGGCCCTCGGCAGCGTGGTGATCGAGCGGACGCGCTGAGCACGCGCCGCCGCCTGCGTCACCTCCGGCCCGCCCCTCACCAGGCGGGCCGGCTTGCTTCCCTCCCAGTGGGGCCCCATGCTCCCCCGGTGCACGCCGCGCTCTGGCTTCCGCCCGCTCCGTTTCGCGGCATTCTCCAGCGTCGTGCGATCGTGCTGTGGGGGCTCGGCAGGCTCATCCTGCTCGCGTCTTCCCGCCTCCTGGCACGCCCCGACCTGGATAGCGGCGCGCCGGCCGGTCCGATGATGGCCGCAGACCTCCGCATCCCGCTCGTCACCGCTGTGGCGCTGACGGGGCTGGTGGCGGGGCTCATCGCGTTCGACGCCGCCCGCCGCCGCGAGACGCTCCTGCTCGCCAACCTCGGGACGAACCGCCTGGGCCTGCTGGCGACCGGCGTCATCCCCTGCGCGCTGCTGGAAGCGGGCGTGTGGCTGCTGGTTCGATGAAGCCCCGGCTCGCGATCGAGGACGTGTCGAAGGAGTTCGGTCGGCGGCGCGTGCTCCGCAGTGCCTCGGTCTGGGCCTACCCGGGCCAGGTCACCGTGCTGTTCGGTCGGAATGGCGAGGGCAAGTCGACGCTGCTCCGCTGTGGGCTGGGACTGCTCCGGGCCGACGCCGGGGTCACGATCCTGGACGACCTGCGGGCCAGTCCGCCTTCGCTTGCGGCGCTGGCCCGCCGCGGGCTGTTCTTTCTTCCCGACCGCGACATCCTCGCGGACCGCCTTCCCATGCGCCGGCACCTGTGGGGTCTGCTCGCGGCCTTTCCCGACGCCGTCGTCGAGCCGCTGGATGGCCCGATGGCCGGCGCGCTCGACCGCACCCCGACGACCCTGTCCGGCGGCGAGCGCCGCCTGCTGGAGGTATGGTTCGCCGAAGCGCGCCACCCGACCGTCCTGGTGGCCGACGAGCCGCTGCGCGGCCTGTCACCGATCATCGCGGAGGCGGTCGCCGGCCGGCTCAGCGGGCTCGCCCGCCGCGGCGCCGCGGTGCTGGTGACGGGGCACGAGACGCGGGCCCTGCTCGAGATCGCGGACCACGTGGTCTGGATGACGGGCGGCACGACCCATCATCTTGGTGACCGGGCAACCGCCCTCGCCCATACGCAGTTCACGATGAACTATCTGTCCAACCCGTGACGGATGACGCCATGACCGAGTATCCACGCCCCGGTGCCGACGAGTACGCGCCCTTCTACGCCGGCTACGTCGCCGAGGTGCCGGAGGGCGGCGTGCTCGACCTCCTGCTCCACCAGACCGACCAGGTGCTGGCAACCCTGCGGCCGCTGCCCGCCGCGCGGTGGCGGCACCGCTACGCGCCGGGGAAGTGGAGCGTGGCCGAGGTGCTCGGGCACATCACCGACGCCGAGCGGATCTTCGCGTACCGCGCGCTCCGCATCGCGCGGGGCGACCAGACGCCCCTCGCCGCCTTCGACGAGAACGCCTTCATGGCGGGGGCCGGGTTCGACGAGCGCGCGCCGGCCGGCCTGCTCACCGAGTACGTGGCCGTGCGCGAGGCGACCCTGGCGCTCTTCCGCGGGCTGCCCGCCGGGGCGGGTGAGCGGCGCGGCGTCGCGAGTGGGGCCGGGATCTCCGTTCGGGCCCTGCTCTACATCATCGCTGGCCACGAGCGCCATCATCTGCGCGTCCTGCACGAGCGCTACCTCTGAACGCCTGTCCCGGGCGGTAGCTTTCGGCGTGCGGCAAACCCGAACGAGGTGGAGGAGCGCATGCCGGATGCCATCGCCTTTGAAGTGCGCCTGCCCGACGGCTACGAGCGGGCCCTGGAGCGCGTGACCGAGGCCCTCAAGGTGGAGGGGTTTGGCATTCTCACGCGCATTGACGTGCACACGACCCTGAAGGAGAAGATCGGCGCGGAGTTCCGGCCGTACGCGATCCTGGGCGCCTGCAATCCGCCCCTCGCGCACCGGGCCCTGACACACGACGCCGAGGTGGGGCTGATGCTGCCCTGCAACGTGACCGTCGAGGCTGCCCCGGACGGCAAGGGCTCCATTGCCCGCATCGCCGACCCTCTGGTGATGCTCGGCGTGGGGCGGTTCGCGCGCGATCCGGCGCTCGCCGATGTCGCGAACGAGGCCCGCGGCCGTCTCGAGCGGGTCGCCGCCGCCCTGCGCAGCCGGTAGCCCCGGCCCGCACTGGCGGACGCGGGCGGCGGGCGCCATTCTTGGCGCCAAGCCCGCGACGCGGTCACCAGTCTCACACACTCATGGGGGACTTGCATGAGCCTGGCGAAAGACTTCAAGGCGTTCGCCCTGCGGGGGAACGTCGTGGACATGGCCGTCGGCATCATCATTGGCGGCGCATTCGGCACGATCGTGAAGTCGCTGGTGGACGACGTGCTCATGCCGCCCATCGGACTGGCCATCGGGAACGTGGACTTCTCCGAGCTGTACCTCGTGGTCAGAGGAGGGGATCCGACCGGGCCGTACGCGACCCTCGCGGCGGCAAAGGAGGCTGGCGCCGTCACGGTCAACTACGGGCTGTTCGTGAACGCCATCGTGAGCTTCCTGATCGTCGCGTTCGCCATCTTCCTGCTCGTCCGCGCGGTGATGCGACTGCAGCGGAAGGAAGAGGCAGCTCCGGCGCCGCCCACGACCAAGGAGTGTCTCTATTGCAAGACCGACATCCCGATCAAGGCGGTGCGCTGCCCGCACTGCACGTCGGAGCTGAAGGCCGCGTGATGCGTCCTCTCGGAGCAGAAGGCCGCGTGATGCGTCCTCCCACCCCCACGGCCGCCCTGCTCGCGGCGGTCGTTGGGCTTGGCGTCGTCGCGCCCGAACTCGCCGGGCAGGCCCGGGCGGATAGCGTGACGGTCCGGGCCGGGCCGCAGTACGGGGCCGGCGGGCTCCATCAGGCGCTGTTCGGCTCGGACTACCGCGCTCTCTGGACGGTCCCGCTGCGGGTCGGGACGCTGGACCTGGGGACCTTCGCGGGCGGCCTGACCCCGACCACGGCGGGCGGCGGCGCGCAGACCGCGTCGCTCCGGTTCCGTGGCGCCGACGGATTCGAGTACCGGTTCCGGTCGGTGGACAAGGTCCCCGCCGTGCTCCCCGAGGAATTCGCCGGCACCTTCATCGAAGATCTCGTCGCCGACCAGACGAGCTCCCAGCACCCGTTCGCGGTCTCGGTCATTCCCGCCCTGCTCGAGGCGGCGGGAATCCTGCACACCGAGCCGCGGCTCGTGGTCCTCCCCGATGACCCCGGGCTGGGCGAGCACCGCGCGCGGTTCGCCAACATGCTGGGCTACATCGAGCGAAGCGCTACCGTCGAGCCCGGTCGGCCGGGATTCGCGGGCGCGCTCGAGATCCTCGAGGACGACGAGTTCCTCCCGCTCGCCGCGCAGGGGCCTGCGCACCGGGTCGACGCCGATGTGTTCCTGCGGGCGCGTCTGTTCGACGCGTGGATCGGGGACTGGGACCGCCACCCGGGCCAGTGGACGTTCGCGCGGTTCAGCGACGGGCCGCCGCACGTGTGGACGCCGATCCCCGAGGACCGGGATCAGGCATTCGTCCGATTCGACGGTATCGTGCTCGGAGCGGCTCGCTCGTCCGTGCCGATCCTGCTGAACTTCGGCCGGTCGTATGGGAACCCTGTGGGGATCGGCTGGAACGCCCGTGAGATCGATCGTCTGTTCCTGACGGCCCTCCCGGACACCACCTGGGACTCCACGGCGGCCGAGCTCACCGCGCGGCTCACGGACAGCGTCATCGATGCCTCGGTCGCCCGCCTTCCGCCCGAGGCCTTCGCGATCGACGGGGCGCGGCTCGCAGCCGCGCTGAAGGCGCGGCGTGACCGGCTTCCGGCCTTCGCGCGCCGCGCGCGCGCCACGCTGCTCGCCGAGGCCGAGCTCCACCTCACCAACGCGGCCGAGGCCGTGACGATCACCCGGGAGCGCGACGGCCGGGTGGAGCTGACGGTCGCGGAGGCGGGACGGCCCGACACTCCCCATCTCCGCCGGACGTTCGACCCGGCGATCACCCGCGATCTGCGCCTGTACCTTCACGCAGGCACGGACCGGGTCATCGTGCGGGGCGTGGGCGGGCCGCTGACCGTAAGGATCATCGGCGGCGGGGAGGCCCTGGTCATCGACTCGTCCTCGGGCGCGCCGGTGCGGCTGTACGCCACCGGCGGGGACCGTGCCGTGGGCCCCTCCCCCACGCGCGTGGACCGGCGTTCCGATGCCGGACCGCCGGACGAACGGGGCCGGCCGTTTGGCTACCGCGATTGGGGCTCCATGTGGATGCCGACCGGCTGGCTCACGTACGGGCCCGACGTGGGCCTGTTCGTGGGACCGGGGGCGCAGTTCACCGACTACGGGTTCCGGAAGTACCCGTTTGCGTCCCGCACACGGTTTCGGGCCGGATGGGCGTTCGGCGCGATGACCGCGCGCGCGGATCTCGACATGGAGCTGCACCCCGAGAATGCCCGGATGCGCCCCATGCTCTACGCGCGGGTGTCCGGCATCGAAGTGGTCCGCTACCACGGACCCGGCAACGAGTCGCCGTTGACGGAGGACGACGAGTTCTATCGCGTCCGCCAGGAGCAGTACCTGGTCATCCCGGCCCTTGCCTTCCCGTTCGCGCGCCACGCCGAGTTCGTCATCGGGCCAAGCGCGGAGTTCGTGAAGACGCGGACCGGCGACGCCCGCATCGTCGACGTCACGAGTCCCTACGGCAGCGGGGAGTGGGGTCAGCTGGCCGGGCGGGCGCGCCTGCATTGGGACTCGCGCAATGACGCGCGCTATCCCACGCGGGGACTGTACGCCCGGGTGGAGGGCGCGCTGGTCCCGCCCGCGTGGGACGTGGACTCGACGTACGGGTTCGTGGACGGCAGCGTGTCGGGCTACGTCACGGCGGCCATCCCGCTCCGCCCCACCCTCGCCGTGCGGGCCGGCGGCCGGAAGCTGTGGGGCCCATACCCCTTCTTTTCGTCCGCGTTCATCGGCGACGCGGCAACCGTCCGGCTGGGGCGCCAGCATCGCTATGCCGGCGATGCGTCGGCCTACGGCACGGCGGAACTTCGCCTCCGGCTGACGCGTTTCTTCGTGATCCTGCCGGGGGAGTTCGGGGTTTTCGGGCTGGCGGACGCGGGTCGCGTGTTCGTGGCCGGGGAGTCGTCCGACCAGTGGCATACGGCCTTCGGCGGCGGGGTCTGGATGTCCCTGTTGCAGTCCACCACGGTGTTGAGTGCCACGATCGCGCGCTCCGCGGAGCGAACGGGTTTCTACTTCGGGACCGGGATGGCGTTCTGACCGCATGACAGCGCCCTTGCCCATCCGCCGCCTCTCGGAGCCCTCCGTCTCGGGCGGCATTTCGCTGCCCTCCGACCTGCTTTCGCAGTCGTGCCGCCGCGTGACCCTCGCCGCCCTCTTCTTCGCCGCGGGCTGGGGTCTCACCCTCGCGGTGCACTACGTGGGTGAGCTGACGGGGACGCACCCGCTGGATCAGGGCCGGGGCACCTGGCCCATCCCCGGCGTGCCGGTAGCCACCGTGGGGCTGGTGCTGTCCCTCACGATGGCGGGGCTGGCCCATCGCCTGCACGAGCGGCCGACCGTCCTGTTGAACGTGGGGCTGGGGTTCGAGGTGCTGACGGCGGCATTGATCGGGTTCCAGAACCAGTGGGCGCCGGGCGCTCCCACGGGGGACATCAGCTGGATCTGCGCGATCGTCCTGGCCTACCCCCTGCTCGCGCCGAACACGCCCACCCGATCGCTCACCGCCGCGTTCCTCGCCGCGTCCATGGATCCGCTCTGGTACGGGGTGGCGGTCGCCCGCGACATGGTGCCCGATCCCTCCGGCACGGATTTCCTGTTCCGCTTCTGGCCGAACTATCTCTGCGCCGTCACGGTGGTCGTGCCGGCGCGCATCATCCGGAACCTCGGGCGTCAGGTGTCGCGCGCCCGGGAGCTGGGGAGCTACCGGCTGGGCCCCAAGCTGGGGGCCGGGGGGATGGGAGAGGTGTACCAGGCCGAGCACCGGCTGCTCGCGCGGCCGGCGGCCATCAAGCTCATCCGCCCCGATCTGCTCGACGCCCTCACGACCCAGCAGGCCTCACTGCACGTGGAGCGGTTCCGTCGTGAGGCCGAAGCCGCGGCGCTGCTGCGCTCCCCGCACACGATCGAGCTGTACGACTTCGGGTTCTCCGACGACGGCGGCTTCTACTACGTCATGGAGCTGCTGGACGGCCTCTCGTTCGAAGACCTCGTGGAGCGCGAAGGCGCGCTGCCCGCCGAGCGGGCGGTGTTCCTGATGCTCCAGGCGTGCGAGTCCATCGGCGAGGCGCACGCCCGCGGCCTCGTGCACCGGGATCTCAAGCCCTCGAACCTGTTCATCTGCCGTGTCGGCCTTCAGGTGGACTACATCAAGGTGCTCGACTTCGGCCTCGTGAAGGGCATCGCGAGCGGCGATCCGACGCTCACCGCCCCGAATATCGCGGCCGGCACGCCCGCGTTCATGGCGCCGGAGGTGGCACTCGGCGAGGAGGTGGACCGCCGCATCGACGTCTATTCGCTCGGGTGCGTGCTGTACTGGCTCCTCACCGGCCAGCTCGTGTTCGACGCGAAGAGCGCGGGGCGGCTCATGCACCTGCACATCCAGGAGCCCCCTGTGCCGCCCTCCCAGCGGACCGAGCTCCCGATCCCGTCGGCGCTCGATGACCTTGTGCTGGCGTGTCTCGCCAAGGCCCCCGGCGACCGGCCGCCCGACGCCAATGATCTGCGCGAACGCCTGGCACGGCTGGAGCTGGCGGTCCACTGGACCCGCGAACGCGCGCAGCACTGGTGGGCCACGCACCGGCCGCGGCCCATGGAGCCGTGCGCGACCTGCGACGGGGCGCACGTCATGCCGGCCCTGTCCTCGTCGGAGTGAGCATGCCCCTGGACCAACGCCCGTCCTGGCTCGATCGCCTCCTCCGCGTCGTCAGCGATGTCCGCGCGGGGGAGGGGGTCACGGCGGCACTCCTGGCGTTGAATGTCTTCCTCTACCTCTCCGCCACACAGGTAGCCAAGGTCCTGCGCGAGCCGCTGATTCTCGCGGGCGGCGGCACATCGCTGACCGGCGCCCAGCTCAAGAGCTACACCAACACCGCCGCCGCGCTGCTCCTCCTCGTGGTCGTGCCGCTCTATGGCCGGCTCGCCAGTCGCGTCCCGCGCCGGCGCCTGATGAACATCGTGACGCCCGTATTCGTCCTGTGCTTCGCGGCGTTCTTCGCCCTCGCGGAGGCCGGGCTGCCGGTAGGCGTCCCGTTCTACGCGTTTCTCGCGGTGTTCAACGTGATGATCCTCGCCCAGTTCTGGGGCTTCGCCAACGATATCTACACCGAGGAGGCGGGGAAGCGGCTCTTCCCGGTGGTGGGCATCGGGGGCTCGGCGGGGGCGGTCGCGGGCTCACTGCTGGCTGGGAGGCTGATCGAGCCCATGGGTCTCGACGGGCTGTTCGTGGTGGTCGCAGTGGTGCTGAGCATCGCGGTTCTCCTGACGAACGTGATCGACACCCGGGAACGGAAGCGCGAGGAGGCAATCGCGCCGGACGGCATGACGAGCGGTCTCCTACCCGCCGCGACGGCGCAGTACCTGCACGCTACTGGTGAGTTTCGCACGGTCGGCGATGAGTACCGCGAGGCAAGCGGGCTCCACCGCGTCGTGCAGCGCGATCGGCCGCTACCCAGTGAGTCGGTACCGGCCAGCACCACCGGCGCCTTTCAGCTCGTGCGGCAGAACCAGTACCTCCTGTTGATCGCCCTCCTCGTGGTCCTGCTCAACTGGGTGAACACGAACGGGGAGTTCATCCTGTCCGATACGATCGCGCGCGCCGCGAAGGCGGTGCCCGAGGGCGATGCGCGGGACGCGTACATCGGTTCGTTCTTCGCCGCCTACTACGCCGGCACGAACATCGCCGTCCTCGTCCTCCAGACGTTTCTCGTGTCCCGTATCATCAAGTACCTGGGGGTGCGCGGCGCGCTCCTGGTGCTGCCGGTGATCGCCATGGGTACCTACGCGCTGCTCGCCTTCGTCCCGGTCCTGGGCGCCATCCGGTGGGCCAAGACTCTCGAGAACAGCACGGACTACTCACTGAACAACACGGTGCGCCATACGCTCTTCCTTCCCACCACCCGCGAGGAGAAGTACAAGGCGAAGCAGGTAACCGATTCGTTCGCGCAGCGCGCGGGCGACGTGTTGAGCGCGCTCACCGTGTTCGTCGGATCCGGACTGCTGGCGCTCGGCGCAACCCCGATCGCGCTGCTGAACATCGGGCTCGTGGTCGTGTGGCTGGTCATCGCTGCGCGCATCGGGCGACGGTACGACCGCCTGGCCGCGGCCACGCGGCTCTAGCTCGACGACGGGTGGCGCAGCCGCTCGAGGTCCAGCGCGATCGTGGCTTC